>NZ_JBWKAW010000011.1:0-275459 GCF_056437345.1 Kitasatospora sp. NPDC042419 | reverse complement strand
GCCAGACCGTCGTCATGGTCACCCACGACCCCGTCGCCGCCGCCTACGCCGACCGCGTCGTCTTCCTCGCCGACGGCCGCATCGTCGACGAACTCCACCAGCCCACCGCCGACACCGTCCTGGACCGCATGCGCCGCTTCGACGCCAAGGGCCGCACCAGCTGACGACCCGCCAGCCGACCGCCCCCCTCCCAGACCCAGGACACCCGGGACACCCCATGTATCGCACCGCACTGCGCAACGTGCTGGCCCACAAGGGCCGACTCCTGATGACGGCGCTCGCCGTCATGCTCGGCACGGCCTTCGTCGCCGGCACCATGGTCTTCTCCGACACCTTCGGCAAGGCCATGCGGGACAGCAACTCCAAGAGCTACTCGGACGTGTCGGTCCAGGTCGTCGACAACTCCGCCGGTGCCACCGCCAGCGCCCGGGAGAAGAGCGAGAAGAGCCCGGCCACCCTGACCGACACGACGGTCCAGCAGCTCACCGCGCTGCCCGGCACCGCCTCCGCCCGCGGCGTGGTCAGCGGCTTCACCGGCGTCGCCGACAAGGACGGCACCCTGATCGGCCAGGCCTGGTCGGCGAAGGGCGCCAACTTCGCGCCCGGCCCGGACGGCAAGGACGCCCGCTACCCGATGGTCGAGGGCCAGGGCCCGAAGACGGCCAAGGAGGTCGCCCTCGACCGGAAGACCGCCGACAAGGCCGGCTACAAGGTCGGCGACACCGTCCGGGTCGGCTCCAACGGCCCGGTCGTCGAGGCGAAGCTCACCGGCGTCTTCACCACCGACGACCCGGTGGTGAACACCGGCGGCACGCTCACCCTGTTCGACCGCGCCACCGCCCAGCAGCTCCTGCTGGAGCCCGGCCGGTACAGCAGCATCGTGCTCACCGCCAAGCCCGGCACCGCGCAGGACGCCCTGCTCTCCCAGGTCGACCAGCAGCTCAAGCCCGGACAGCAGATCGAGGTCCGCACCGGCGAGCAGCTCAAGGCCGAGGAGGAGCGGATGATCACCAGCGGCACCGAGAGCATGCGCACCATGCTGCTCGCGTTCGCCGCGATCTCGCTCTTCGTCGGCATCTTCATCATCGCCAACACCTTCACCATGCTGGTCGCCCAGCGCACCAAGGAACTGGCCCTGCTCCGTGCGATCGGCGCCAGCCGCAAGCAGGTCACCCGGTCCGTCCTGATCGAGGCCCTGGCGATCGGCACCGTGTCCGCGGTGGCCGGCCTGGTCGCCGGTGTCGGCATCGGCGCCGGCCTGCAGTCCCTGGTCGCCTCGCTGGGCGACGGCATGCCGACCGGTCCGCTGGTCGTCAAGCCGCTGACCGTGGCGGTCACCGTGGTCGTCGGCGTCCTGGTGACGGTGCTCTCCGCGCTCATGCCCGCCATGCGCGCCTCCCGGATCGCCCCGGTGGCCGCGATGAGCAGCGGCGACCAGCCCGCCACCCAGAAGTCGCTGATGGTCCGGAACGTGATCGGCTCGCTGCTGGCCGCCGCCGGCATCGCACTGGTCGCCTTCGGCGCGGCCAAGGGCAACTCCGACGGCCGGATGCCGGTCGCGGCCGGCGCCCTGCTCGCCGTCCTCGGCATCTTCATCCTGCTGCCGCTGCTCTCGCGCCCGGTGATCGCGCTGGTCGGCCCGGCCATCGGGAAGCTGTTCGGCATGCCCGGCAAGCTGGCCCGGCAGAACGCCGTGCGCAACCCGCGCCGCACCGCCGCCACCGCCGCCGCGCTGACCATCGGCCTGACCCTGGTCACCGGCCTGACGGTGATCGGCGCCTCGGTCTCCGACACGCTCGACAAGGCCGTCACCAGCTCGATGAAGGCCGACTTCCTGGTCTCGGCCGCCAACGGCATGAGCCTGTCCGACAAGGTCCCGGGCGAGATCGCCAAGGCCCCCGGGGTGACCGCGTCCTCGCCGCTGACCACCGTCTACTGGGAGCTCAACGGCACCACCAAGGCCATCACCGGTCTGAACGCGGACAGCTTCGACAAGCTGGTGTCGGTCGAGCTGAAGAGCGGCTCCGTCGCCGCCGTGGCCAAGGGCCAGCTGCTGGTCGACGAGGACGTGGCGAAGAAGTTCGGCGTCACCGCCGGGTCGACGCTGAACGTCACCTTCCCCGACGAGACCACCGGCGCCCTGACCGTCGGCGGCGTCTACACCAAGGGCGGCCTGCTCGGCCCGGTCATGCTGGCCAACAGCGAGATCGTCAAGCACGAGCCGCAGCCGTACCTCAACAACGTCCTGGTCAAGGGCGCCGACGGGGAGAGCGACGCGCTCAAGCAGGCGCTCAAGAGCGCCACCGGCGCCAACCCGGTGATCGAGGTCAAGTCCAAGCAGGACGTCCGCGACGACTTCAGCCAGACCATCACCTTCGCGCTGAACATGATGTACGGCCTGCTGGCGATGTCCGTGGTCGTCGCGATCCTCGGGGTGATCAACACCCTGGCGATGTCGGTCTTCGAGCGGAAGCGCGAGATCGGCATGCTGCGGGCGATCGGCCTGGACCGCGGCGGCATCAAGCGGATGGTCCGGCTGGAGTCCGTGGTGATCTCGGTCTTCGGCGCCGGCGTCGGCGTCCTGCTCGGCACCTTCATGGCCTGGGCGATCAACGGCACCCTGAAGTCCAGCCTGCAGGGCCTGACCACGGTCGTCCCGTTCGGCCAGCTGCTGCTCTTCCTGGTGCTGGCCGGCCTGGTCGGCCTGGTCGCCGCCTTCTGGCCCGCCCGCCGGGCGTCCAAGCTGGACATCCTGGACAGCATCAAGACCGACTGACCCGGGAGCGGGCACGGTCCCGACACGGAAAGGCCCCCGCCGGAGGGTTCGGCGGGGGCCTTCTCGTACTTCTCGTACTCCGCCCGACTCGCACAGCCGGCTGAGCACCACGGAGGTCGTGGTCCGGCAACGCTGCCGGGCGGAGGGCCTCCGACTCATACCCCGGTGCTCCCACACCGGGGTCCGTAGTCGCTTACTTGCTGCTGGCGAGCTCCTTGTCGGCGGCCGGGGCGGCAGCCGGCTTGGCGGCCTCGACCGGCTTCGGCGCGGGGGCCGCCGCCTCCTGGAACGCCTCGTACGGCTTCTCCATCTGCGACAGGCCGACGGCCTCGCGCTTCAGGAAGACGGCCAGGGTCCAGTCGGTGAAGACGCGCACCTTGCGGTTCATGGTGGGGACCATGGCGCCGTGGTACAGGCGGTGGAACCACCAGGCCGGACGGCCCTTCAGCTTGTACTTGCCGAAGAGGATCGCCACGCCCTTGTGCAGGCCGAGACCGGCGACCGCACCCAGGTTCTTGTGCTTGTACTCCTGCTGCGGGAAGCCACGCATGCCGGAGATGACGTTGTCACCGAGGACGGCGGCCTGACGCACGGCGTGCTGCGCGTTCGGCGGGCACCAGGCGCCCTCGCCGGCGGCGAGGTCCGGCACCTGGGCGTTGTCGCCGGCGGCCCAGACGTAGTCGAAGCCCTGGACCTGCAGGGTCGGCGCGGTGTCGACGTGACCACGGGGGCCCAGCGGCAGACCGAACTCCGACAGCACCGGGTTCGGCTTCACGCCGGCGGTCCACACGATGGTGGAGGCGTCCGCCTCGACACCGTTCTTCAGCACGACGTGCTGGTCGACGCAGGAGTCCATCGAGGTCTCGATGTAGATCTCGATCTGGCGCTCTTCGAGCTTCTCCTTGGTCCACAGACCGAGGTCCGGGCCCATCTCCGGGAGGATGCGGTTGGCCGCCTCCACCAGGATGAAGCGCATGTCGTCGCGGCTGACCGTCTTGTAGATCTTGGCGGCGTCGCGCGCCATGTCCTCGATCTCGGCGATCGTCTCGACGCCGGCGAAGCCGCCGCCGACGACGACGAAGGTCAGCGCCTTGCGGCGGATCGCCTCGTCCGTGGTGGACTCGGCCTTGTCCAGCTGCGCCATGACGTGGTTGCGGAGGCTGATGGCCTCCTCAACGGTCTTCATGCCGATGCCGTGCTCCGCGAGACCCGGGATCGGGAAGGTGCGGGAGACCGAGCCGGTCGCGACGACCAGGTACTCGAAGGGCAGCTCGTACGAGTCGCCGGCCGCGGGCTGGATGGTGGCGACCTTGCGGGCGTGGTCCACACCGGTGACAGCACCGGTGAGCACCTCCGCCTTCTTGAGGGCGCTGCGCAGCGGCGCGACGAGGTTTCGGGGCGCGACGTTGCCGCCGGCCGCCTCGGGGAGGAAAGGCAGGTACGTCATGTACGACCGCGGGTCGACGACCGTGACGGTCGCTTCGCCGTAACGCATCTTCTTGAGGATGCGCATCGCGGCATACAGGCCGACGTAACCACCGCCGACAATGAGGATGCGAGGACGCTCCGTGGTGCTCATATCCGAAAGTATCCAGCACCGTTCGGAGCAGCCTTCGTGAGCCCGCTCACAAGCTCCTGGACACCCCGTGCTACACTTCGCGCCCCCAAAACGACCCCCGGGTCGGCTCCTCACGGTCCGCCGGACCCCCCGGTGAGCACGGCCGTTCGAACGGCCCCGCTGAGCAGCAACGATCCGCGTGGGGCCCGGGTTCCCCTGCGGGATTTCGATTTTCAAACCTCCGGCCGGGCGGAACCTGCGATCCAGCGGTCACCACGCCCGGCAGGCCTTCGGTCCCACATATCGGACGGACCGGACCGCTCGACGCGGCGAAAGGGCGGATCCCCATGTGAAGAAATTCACGAACTTTTCCGCACGGCCCCGGGCGCGCCCCGGCCCCGGAGCCCGCGAGGGGGCTCCGGGGCCGGGGAAGCGGCAGGCCGCGGGCGGCGCGCGGTCAGGAGGCGATGCTCCAGGCGATGCCGTCCAGGATGTCGTGCTCGCTGACGACCACCTCGGCGGCGCCGGTCCGCTCCATGATCTCCAGCAGCTCCAGCGCGCCCGCCGCGATCACGTCCACCCGGCCCGGGTGCATCGACGGGATCGCCGCCCGCTCCGCGTGGGTGGCGTGCAGCAGCCGGTCCGCGATCGCGGCCACCTCCGCGCGGCTCATCCGCGAGTGGTGGATCGCCTCGGAGTCGTACCGGGGCAGGTCCTGGGCGATCGCCGAGATGGTGGTGACCGTCCCGGCCAGGCCCACCAGGGTGGCCGCGCCGGTCAGCGGCACGGCCTCCTCGGCCCGGTCGAGCTCCGCCCGGACGTGGGCCCGCGCCTGGGCGATCTGCTCGTCCGAGGGCAGCTCGGCACCGCCGAAGTGGCGCTCGGTCAGCCGGACGCAGCCGATGTCCACCGAACGCGCGGCCCGGACGTCCTCGTCACCGAGCACGAACTCGGTCGATCCGCCGCCCAGGTCGAAGACCAGGTACGGCGCGGGGAACTGACCGCCGGTGAACTCCTTGGTGGCCCCGACGAAGGAGAGGTGCGCCTCCTCCTCGCCGCTGACCACCTCGGGCTCGACGCCCAGGATGCCGCGCACGCCCTCGATGTACTCGGCGCTGTTCTCGGCGTCCCGGGAGGCGCTGGTGGCCACGAAGCGGATCCGCTCGGGGCCGACCCCGAAGCCGGAGACGACCTCCGCGTACTCCCGGCAGGCCGCGAAGGTCCGGGCCAGCGCGTCCGGGTGCAGCCGGCCGGTCCGGTCCACGCCCTGGCCGAGCCGGTTGATGACCATCCGCCGGTCGAGGTCGGTGATCTCCCCGGTCTCCGGGTCGAGGTCGGCGACCAGCAGCCGGATCGAGTTGGTGCCGCAGTCGATCGCGGCGACCCTGGTGACGGTCATTCCCCGGCCTCCCCGGCCTCCTGGGCGGCCCGCTTGGCGGCGCGCTCGGCGGCCTTCTGCTCCTTGGCCGCGATCACGGCCTCGTGGTCCTGCTCCTTGGCCCGGTTGCGGCTCACCCGCGCACCGGCCTCGGCGACCTCGGCGGCGGAGACGCAGGGGCCCTTGGCCCACCAGTCCTCCAGCATGCCGATCGCCTCGTCGCCGAGCGGGTTGACGCCCTCGCCGGCCGCCAGCGAGTGGCCGACCAGCACGTGCAGGCACTTGACCCGGTCCGGCATGCCGCCGGCGCTCGGGAAGCCCTCCAGCACCTCGATGGCGTCGCGGCGGGCGATGTAGTCCTCGTGCGCCTTCTGGTACGCGGCGGCCAGCTCCGGGTCCTCGGCCAGCCGGGCCGTCTGGTCCTTCATCACGCCGTCCGCCTCCAGGGTGCCGATCAGCGAGGCGGCCTTGGGGCAGGTCAGGTAGTACAGGGTCGGGAACGGCGTGCCGTCCGGCAGCCGGGGAGCCGTCTCGACGACGTCCGGGTTGCCGCAGGGGCAGCGGTGGGCCACGCCGCGCAGACCGCGCGGGACCCGGCCGAGCTGCGCGGCGATGGCCGCGACGTCCTCGTCGGAGACGGTGGGGTGGTTCTCAGTGGTCATGGGAGGAGCTGTCTCCAGCGGGGGCGGGGGCGGGTGGTGAGGGAGGGGCGGAGCCGGCGGCCCGGGCGGTGGCCGGGCCCTGGGCGGGGGCTGCTGCGACGGGGGCCGCGGCGGCGTCCACCGAGTCCCAGACGCTGGCGTACCAGGGCCTGGCGGCCTTGACCTGCCCGGCGGCCGGGCCCTGCGCGGGCGGCGGCGCGCCGAGCGACGACCTGGTCGCGTCCTGGGCGGCCGGGTCCACCGCGATGTACGGGGTCTCCCCCGGCATCGCGTAGTGCAGCCGGGCGCGGGCCTGCGCCTTGACGTACTCCGGGTCCTGCCAGCGGGCCTTCTCCCGGCGGAGCTGCTCGACCTGCTGCCGGGCGTGCTCGGCCTTGGCCCGCTGTGCGGAGATCTCGGAGCGCTGGGAGATGAACTGCCGCGTCGGGTACGCCAGGATCGCCACCAGCGAGCAGAGCACCAGGACGAGGACGGTCGCCCGGCTCGTGAACCGAGGCCGGGCCGCCAAGCCCGGGATCCTCCAGCCTGCCATCTCCGGTGTCCCCTCCTGGTCGCGACGGTGCCCCGCCGTCCACCCTACGGGGTGAACAGGCGGGGCACCGGCGGGAGCTGTGTGTGTCAGCCCTCGTACTTGAACCGCGGGAAGGCGCCGCGGCCGGCGTACTCGGCGGCGTCGTCGAGGATCTCCTCGATGCGCAGCAGCTGGTTGTACTTGGCGACGCGCTCGGAGCGGGCCGGGGCACCGGTCTTGATCTGGCCGCAGTTGGTCGCGACGGCCAGGTCGGCGATGGTGACGTCCTCGGTCTCGCCGGAGCGGTGCGACATCATGCAGCGGTAGCCGTTGCGCTGGGCCAGCTCGACGGCGTCCAGGGTCTCGGTCAGCGAGCCGATCTGGTTCACCTTCACCAGCAGCGCGTTGGCGGTGCCGGTCTCGATGCCGCGGGCCAGGCGGGACGGGTTGGTGACGAACAGGTCGTCGCCGACGATCTGGACCTTGTCGCCCAGCTTGTCGGTCATGGCCTTCCAGCCGTCCCAGTCGGACTCGTCCAGCGGGTCCTCGATGGAGACCAGCGGGTAGGCGGCGACCAGGCCGGCGTAGTACTCGATGAGCTCGGCGGAGGTGAGCGCCTTGCCCTCGAACTGGTAGGCGCCGTCCTCGTAGAACTCGGAGGAGGCGACGTCCAGCGCCAGGGCGACGTCCTTGCCCGGCACGTAGCCGGCCTTCTGGATGGCCTCGACGATGAGGTCCAGGGCCTCGCGGTTGGAGTCCAGGTTCGGGGCGAAGCCGCCCTCGTCGCCCAGGCCGGTGGAGAGGCCGCGCTCCTTCAGCACACCCTTGAGGGTGTGGTACACCTCGACGCCCCAGCGGACGGCCTCGGAGAAGGACTCCGCGCCGATCGGGGCGATCATGAACTCCTGGATGTCGACGTTGGAGTCCGCGTGCGAGCCGCCGTTGAGGATGTTCATCATCGGGACCGGCAGGACGTGCGCGTTCGGGCCGCCCAGGTAGCGGAACAGCGGCAGGTCGCTGGCCTCGGAGGCGGCGTGCGCGACGGCCAGCGAGACGCCCAGGATGGCGTTGGCGCCGAGCGAGGACTTGTCCGGGGTGGCGTCCAGGTCCAGCATGGCCTGGTCGATCAGGCGCTGCTCGGTGGCGTCGTAGCCCACCAGCTCCGGGCCGATCTGCTCGATGACGGCCAGGACGGCCTTCTCCACGCCCTTGCCGAAGTAGCGGTTCTTGTCGCCGTCGCGGAGCTCCAGCGCCTCGAAGGCACCGGTGGAGGCACCCGACGGGACAGCGGCACGGCCGGTGCTGCCGTCGTCGAGGCCGACCTCGACCTCGACCGTGGGGTTGCCACGCGAGTCGAGGATCTCACGGGCTACGACGACATCGATGGACGGCACGAGGCATCTCCTAGCGGAAGCAGGTTCGGCTGACGGTGGGTGCTGTCGGCCGGACGATTGCGGAGTCGTTACGACCAGAGCCTAACCGCACGGGCTCTCGGGGCCACGTCGGCCTCGGTCCCGTCTCAGCGTGTGGCACGGCTACCCACCGGTAGTTCACCTGGTTGCCCCACGGGAGGGGCCCGGATCCGGACGAAGGGGGACGAGCCCGGCCGGCCCCGCCCCCTCCGCCGGTCCGCCGGCCGAACCGGCGTCAGCCGAGGGTCAGCACCTGGCCGGGGACGATCAGGTCCGGGTCGGCGCCGACGGTGCCGCGGTTGCCGTCGTACAGCGCCTGCCAGCCACCGGAGACACCCTGGCCGGCGGCGATACCGGCGAGCGTGTCGCCGGCCTGGACGGTGTAGCCGTGGGCGGCGCGCTGCGGGGCGGCCGGGGCGCTCTGGGCGGCGGCCGGGCGGGCGTCCTGACCCGCGGCCTGGCCGGCGTACTGCTGGTAGACGCTCTGGTGGCTGGTCCAGTACCAGCCACCGTTGTTCTGGTACCAGAACACCTTCGCGTCGGCGTCCCAGCCGGACTTGCCGGAGAACGACGGGGCCTGGGCCTGCTGCTGCACCTGCGGCTGGGCCTGCTCGGCGGCGCGCTGCTGCACGTACTGCTGCGCCTGCTGCTTCGGCGCCTGCTGCTGCGGCTGGGCCTGCGGCTTCGGCGCGGCGTGCTTCGGGGCCTGCTGCGGCTGCTGGGCCGGCTTCGGCGTCTCGGGCTGCGGCGAGGCGTGCTTCGGCGCCGTCGGCTGCTGGGCCGCCGGCTTGGCGTCCGTCGAGGTGTCGACCGCCGCCGGGGCACCGCCCTTGCTCAGGCCCGCCTTCTTGGAGCAGACGGGCCAGGCGCCCGGGCCCTGCGAGGCGAGGACCTTCTCCGCCACCGAGATCTGCTGCGCCTTGGAGGCCTGGTTGGCCTGCGGCGCGTACGCGGTGCCGCCGAACGCCTTCCAGGTGCTGGAGGTGAACTGCAGGCCGCCGTAGAAGCCGTTGCCCGTGTTGATGCTCCAGTTGCCGCCGGCCTCGCACTGGGCGACCGCGTCCCAGGTGGAGACCGGGGCGGCGGAGGCGCCGGTGGCGCTCAGGATAGGCATCGCCAGGCCGACGCCGGCGACACCGGCAACGGCGATGGCCTTCTCGGTCTGGGTGCGACGACGGTGACGGCCGTTTCCAACGAACAGCATGAAGGGGTCCCTCTCCGCACGCCTGCGAGGTGAGCTGTCGGGTTCGGACCGGGAGGTGGCCCGGCCGCACGAGGCGGCTTCACCCCAAGCCGTGGGGACGGCAACAAACCTGGTTCCCCCGCCCCTGCCCAGGGTTCTGGTCGGTTTCCCGTAGCACGGCGGGCAGGACTCGGCGTTCCGTGCTCGGGGCTCGCAGCTGCGAACTCCAGGGAGAGTAGACAGATCTGCCGAGCAATCACAAGCTCATATCTTCGATATCACACGGAAATCACGCCGGGTGATCGATTGCCCACCAACGGAAGCGCTATGTCCGGGTTGATGGCGGTTCAGACCCCCGGCCGAGGCGGGTCGGAGGCCCTCCGTCAGCGTGTCGCGGTCCGCCTCAGCCACCGGAAGGGGCGTCGGCGGAAGGTCCGGAAGGGGCCTCCGTGGGCGCTTTCTCCGGAGTGAATTCCACCGGAAGTTCACGAAGTCCACGCATGATCAGACCACCTCGCCACCGCAGGTCCTCCGGGCCCGCGGCGAGCCGCAGATCGGGCAGCCGGGTGAGCAGGGTGGTCAGCGCGGCCCTCCCCTCCAGCCGCGCGAGCGGGGCGCCGATGCAGTAGTGGATGCCGTGCCCGAAGCCCAGGTGCGGATTGTCCGCACGGGCCAGGTCGAGGGTGTTCTCGTCGGCGAACCGCGCCGGATCCCGGTCCGCCGCCGCGAGCACCACCAGCACCGGGTCACCGACCGGGATCTCCACCCCGCCGATGGTCAGCGGGCTGGTCGCGAACCGCCAGGTCGCCAGCTCCACCGGCCCGTCGTAGCGGAGGAGCTCCTCGATCCCGGTCTCCAGCAGACCGCTCTCGCCCCGCGCGATCGACTCCTGGAGCAGGGCGCGCTGACCGGGGTTGCGCAGCAGGGCGTAGGTGCCGTTGCCGATCAGGTTGACCGTCGTCTCGAATCCGGCGAAGAGCAGGATGAAGGCCATCGCCGCGGCCTCGTTCTCGGTGAGGTGCTCGCCGTGGTCACTGGCCCGGATCAGCCCCGAGATCAGGTCGTCGCCGAGGTCCGCCCGCTTGCGGTGGATCAGCTCCGCGAGGTAGGCGCGCATCCTCTTCACCGCACGCCCCACGCCGCCGCGCTGGCCGCCGCCGTGCCGGATCATCATCCCGGCCCAGTCCCGGAAGTCGTCCTGGTCCTCGGCGGGCACCCCGAGCAGGTCGCAGATCGCATAGATGGGGAGCGGGAACGCGAACTCGTGGATCAGGTCGGCGCTCCCGCGCGCCGCGAAACCGTCGATCAGCCGGTCGGTCAGCTGCTGCACGCGCGGCTCGAACGCCGCCACCCGGCGCGGCGTGAACGCCTTCGACACCAGGCGGCGCAGCCGGGTGTGGTCCGGCGGGTCGATGTTCAGCAGGTGCGTCATCAGGTCGGCCTGGCGCTCGCCCGGGATGCCGACCCGGCCGGTGCGGTGCGCCTGCTCGCTGTGGTGCACCGGGTTCTTGGAGAGCCGGCCGTCCGCCAGCGCCTGCCGGGCGTCCGCGTACCGCGTCACCAGCCACGCCTCCACCCCGCTCGGCAGGGTGGTGCGGTGCACCGGCTCGTGCTCCCGCAGCCACGCGTACGCCGGGTACGGGTCTGCGGCGAACTCCCAGGTGAAGAGCGGAGGGCGGGCGGAGGCGGGCTGAACTGGCATGGGACGACGGTATCCCGGGCGTACGCCGGGCACGGCAGGCGTGAGTCTGGTCACCTGAGGGGTAATCCCTGTTGCGGAGGGTCAGGACGTGCCTACGATCCTCCGCAAGATGTCCGTGGGCGCCGGTGCGGAGCCGCCCACAGGGAGGAGCAACACCATGCGGGTCACCGGTTCGGTCGTCGTGATCGCAGTACTCAACGGCGGGTCGGGGGCCGACCTCGCCCGCAGGTTCACCGCCGCCGGAGCCGCCGGGGTCCTCATCGCCGACCAGCAGGTCGGCATCGCCGAGGACCTCGCCACCGAGCTCGACCGACCGGGCTGCCCGGTCGTCGGCGTCTGCGGCGACATCCGCCGCCCCAGCGACGTCGCCGCCCTCGTCGACACCGCCGAGAAGCACCTCGGCCCGATCGACCTGTTCTGCGTGGCCGGCCCGGACGGCGAGCGGATCGTCTCGCTCGCCGACCTGCCCGACCACCTCGACCTGGAGCGGCTCGCCGAACTGGTCGCGCTGGTCGGCGAGGCGATCGGCGAGGTCGTCATCCCGGCGCAGCGACGGCCGGTGGAGGACGTCGCTCGGGTCTGACCGCCCCTGGTGCCGACTGACGGCGCCCGGGTCGGACGGCGCCGGACGCGGGTCGGCGCCGTCCCGCGTCCGCGTCCGGTCGGTCGGTCGGTGCGCGGGCTGCACCGGTTGCAGCGACTGCACGGGCCGGGCGGGCTCCTCGGCGGGCAGGCTGCTCGGCGGGCAGTACTCGGCGGGCGGGCTACTCGGGCTGCTCGGGCTTGAGGCCCTCGGCCGCGCGGACGGCGTCCCGGTAGCCGCGCGCCGCCGCCCGCAGCGCGGCGTCCACGTCCACCCCCGCGTCGTGCGCGCGCTGGGCCACCGCGAGCAGCAGCCCGCCCGCCGACTCCGGCGTGAGCTCGACGGGCAGCTCGTACGGCTCGTCCGGCACCCCCGCGAACCCGGACCGGCGCACCCGCGACACCAGCTTCGCCGCGTACGCCAGCGACGGCAGCCCGGCCGGCACACCGTCCAGCACCGACTCGCGGTCCGACTTCTCGGCGGCCTTCAGCGTCTCCCAGTTCGCCTCCACCTCGGCCGAACCCGCCGCCTCGGTGTCCCCGAACACGTGCGGGTGCCGGTACATCAGCTTCTCGACGATGTCGCCCGCGACGTCGTCCACCGAGAAGGGGTCCGTGGGGTGCTCCTCGGCGATCCGGGAGTGGAAGAAGACCTGGAGCAGGACGTCGCCCAGCTCCTCGCGCAGCGTGTCGCGGTCGCCCTCCTCGATCGCCTCGACCAGCTCGTAGGCCTCCTCGACCAGGTACTTCACCAGGCTGGCGTGGGTCTGTTCGGCGTCCCACGGGCAGCCGCCCGGCGAGCGGAGGCGGTCCATCACGGAGACCAGGTCCAGCAGACGAGCGCCCGGCAGGTCGTACGAGCCGGGCAGCACCTCGATCTCCGGCACCTCACCCGCGTGCTCCACCGCGAGGCGCGCCAGTGCGTCGGTCAGCCCGGGGTCGCCGTCCGGGCCGCCCAGCCAGACCGTCGGCCCCGACTCGGCCGACTGCCCGGTCAGCAGCCTGGCCAGCGCCGGCGCGGAGCCCGGCGCCACGATCTCCACCTCGACGCCGGCCTGCCGCACGGCCGCGAGCTGCGGGTGCCCCGCGTCCCCCGCGAGCACCCGACCCGCCGACCGCAGTGCCTCCCAGGCGGGCCAGGACAGCAGGCCGGGGGCCACCCGGTGGGTGGTGGTGAGGAGGATCAGCTTCGCGCCCGGAGGATTCGTCGTCACCCCTCGAACCTACCCGGCGCCGCTGCCTCCCCGCTCCCGGGTTTCCTCCCCCTGGGCCCGGCCTCCCCGCACAGGAGGTCGGTCCCGCCGACTTCCCACGCCCCGCACCACGTGCCGAGCGGCCCCACCCGCTCCCGCCCACACACCACCGCTCCCCCCGCACGGGAAAACCGGTCCCGCCGACCACCCACACCCCGCACCGCGTGCCGAGCAGCCCCACCCCACCCACGCACCACCCCGCCCGCTCCCCCGCACGGGAAACCGGTCCCGCCGACTTCCCACGCCCCGCATCGACGGCCTCGGGCGTGGTGGTCAGTGTGTGAGCCAGGGGTGGGTGGTGGGGGCGAGGGTGACGTGCTCCGGGTCCCAGGTGCCGTAGCGGGGGTTGACCCTCAGGTGGAGGGAGACGGCGGCAGCGGCCAGCGCCCGGCGGACCACCCGGTCGCCCGCCGGAGTACCGGCGTCCTGGCCGGCCGCGGCGGCGAGCCGGCGGATGCCCAGCCGGCGGCGGACGTAGTCGTCGATCGCCCCGCCGGGCACGCCCAGCGCGGCCAGCGCCCCGGCCAGCGGCTTCGCGCCGCCGTACCGCTCCTCCTCCGCCGCACGGGCCGCCGCCACCTCGGCGGAGCCGACCGCCGGACCTCGTTCGGCCACCGCCCGGGCCACGACCGCGTCGAGCACCAGGTCGGTGACGGCCCGCCGGACCAGCCCGTCCGGCTCCTGCCGCGCGTCGGCCGAGGCGCCACCGGACCCGTGCCGGAGTTCGGCCACACGGGCCTCCACCGCCCCGACCGGGATCCGCCGGCCGTCCAGCACCGCCGCCGTGCCCGCCGTCAGCCCGGGGCTCCCGCACGCGGTCAGCCCCGTGGCGGCCAGCAGGACGCCGACGGCGACGGCGGTCCGACGACGGTGCATGGCGGGTCTCCGGTGGATTCCGGTGGATTCCGGGGGGCTTCCGGGCTGGCAGGGCGCAGCGGTACGACGGGGAAGGGCACGGATGGCGCGGCGTTGCCCCGAGCCTAGGCCGAGCCGGGAGGCCCTGCGCGGACCACGGCCCGAACGGGTCGCCCGCACGGAGCAGTGCGGGCGTCAACCCCGACGATCGTCAAGGTCGCCGCCTGCCTTTCGGGTCGGGTCGGGGCCCACCTGCTGCTCCTACCGTCCCGGTCATGGCGAAAACGGTCAGGGGTACCAGGCACACCAGGGACAACGGACACACCAGGGGCGACAGGGGTGACAGGGATGACGGGGACGGCACGGTCGGGAGCAGGCGGACGACGGGCGGGCGGGTGGCCCTCGCGGTCGCGCTGCCCTCGGCGGGGGTCGGCCTGGTCGGCTGGCTGGCGCCCGCGCGCGGTGGCGGGGACGAGCCGGTCCGGGTGGTCGCCGGCGCGTCCGCCACCGGCTACCGGCGGGTGGCGGAGGCCGTCGCCGACGCACCGCACCGGCTGGCCGGGCTGCTGGAGCCCGCGACCGAAGCGGGGCTGCTGGTGCTGGGCCTGCTGCTGGCGCTCTGCTGGTGGACGGCACGGCGGCGGCGGGACGCCCGGACGGTCGCGGGCGTGGCGCTCGCCGGCCTCGGCACGGTGCTCGCGTACGGGGCGAGCGAGGTGCTCAAGGTCGTGATCGACGAAGAACGGCCCTGCCGGGCGCTGTCCGGCCTGCCGGCCACCGCCCTCGCCGAGTGCCCGCCGCCCGGTGACTGGTCCTTCCCCAGCAACCACGCGACCCTGGCCGTGGCGCTGGCCACCGCTCTGGTGCTGCTGCGCCCGCGCTGGGCGTGGCTGGTCGTTCCGGTCGGCCTCGCGACGGCGGCGCTGCGGGTCGCGGCCGGCGTGCACTACCCGCACGACGTGGTCGCCGGTGCCGCCCTGGGCGGGACGGTCACGGCGGCGGTGGTCGTCGCCCTGCTGCCGTCGGCGACGGCGGCGGTCCGCTCACTGGGCGGCGTCCGGCTGCTCGGGCCGCTGCTGCAGGCCCCGGCCCCGGCGTCAGCCGCCGGGGCGCGCGGTCAGGCCGGCCTCGTGGGCGAGTACGGCGGCGGCCGCCCGGTTGGCCACCCCCAGCCTCGCCAGGACGGAGCTCACATGGGCCTTCACCGTGCCCTCCACCACACCGATCCGGCGGGCGATCTGGCCGTTGGACAACCCGGCCGCGACCAGCGCCAGCACGTCCCGTTCCCGGGTGGTGAGCCCGGCCACCTGTTCGCGGGCGGCGGTGCGCCGGTCGGCCGGCCCGCCGGCCCCGGCGGCGGCGAGGTGGGCCACCACCCGGGCGGCCACCCGGGGTGAGAGGTACGCTGCGCCGTCCGCCACCGCCCGTACGCCGGCGATCAGCTCCTCCGGCTCGCCCGACTTGATCAGGAACCCGTTGGCGCCGCCGCCCAGGGCCCGCAGGATGTAGTCGTCCTCGCCGAAGGTCGTCAGCATGACGATCCCGGTGGCGGCCCCGGTCCGGGTGGTGGCAGCCGTCCGGCGGATCTCGGCGGCAGCGGCGATGCCGTCCGTGCCGGGCATCCGGATGTCCAGCACGACGACGTCCGGGCGGTGCCGCCGCACCAGCTCGACCGCGTCCCGGCCGTCCCCGGTCTCGGCGACGATCTCGATCCCCGGGTCGGTCGTCAGCACGGCCCGGACACCGGCGCGCACCATCGGCTCGTCGTCCGCGATCACCACCCGGATCGGCACACCGGTGGTGGCCGGCCCCGGCGCCCCCGGCCGGTCGTCGGCGCTCATCCGGCGCTCACGAGACGAGGGCGTCCAGGGAGATCAGCACGTCCCCCTGGAAACAGAGCCGGTACGCGTCCCCGGAGCGGTCGTTGTTGAACGGCTCGGCCGTGATCGCGTAGTACTCGCACGTCACTCCTTCTCCCCGGGGCGGCGGATCGCCCACGGACGGATGGTACGGAAACTGACGCTCCGGCAGAAACCGCTGGACCGTCGCCCGGTCCTGGCCGACCCGCAGTGAGGCGTAGTCCGCCGGATCCAGCACGGCGCGGCCGGTGGAGTAGATCGTCCACCCCCGCAGGGCGGCGGTCAGCACCAGCGCGGTGGCCAGCGGTGCCAGGACGACCGCCGCCATCATCCGGCCCACCCGGCGACGCGCGTGCCTCAGTTCCCGGGCCGGCGACACGACGGCCGGACCGGGTGCGGGAGCCGCCGCTGCACCGGACCGAGGCAGGTACGCGGACACCTCGAACCCCCCGCCGGAGGCGCGCGGCCCGTGCTCGAAGGTGCCGCCCGCCAGCCGGACCCGCTCGGCCAGGCCGATCAGGCCCCGGCCGCCGCTGCCCGGTGCGGTCGCCGGGCCCGTCGGCGCCGCGCCGGGCGCCGCCGGGCCGTTGGCCACCAGGACGCGGGCACCGTCCGGCGAGTACGTCACCCGCACCGTGACCGGCGCCCCCGGTGCGTGCTTGGCCGCGTTGGTCAGCGCCTCCTGGACCACCCGGTACGCGGCGTGCTCGGCCGCGCGCGGCAGGCCGTCCGGTTCACCCGTGGCAGTGAACCAGACGTCCAGACCGGCGGCCGCCGCCTCGGCGACCAGCTGGGGGACGCCCGCGTCGGCGGGGCCCCTGACGGTGTGCTCGTCCGTCTCGTCCCGCAGGATCCCGATCACCTCGCCCAGGCGCTCGACGGCGGCCGCCGCACCCGCCCTGATGTCCTGGGCCGCCTCGCGGTGCGGGCCGGCCAGGTCGGGCGCCAGCTTCAACGCGCCGGCCCGCAGCGCGATCAGGCTCAGGTCGTGGCCGAGGGCGTCGTGCATGTCCTGGGCGATCCGGGCCCGCTCGCGCATCCGGGCCTGCTCGGCCACCAGCTGCTGCTCGCGCTCCAGCCGCTCCGCCCGTTCCCAGCCGGCCCGCACCAGTTCCTGCGACTGCCGCCAGAACCGGCCCACCATCCAGGGGGCCATCCCGGCGCAGACCAGCAGGGACACGAACGACGTCCCCTCCACCATCCACGCCGGTACCGCCACCGCCGCCAGCACCCCGCCGGTGACCAGGACGGTCAGCACCACCACCGCCGGACGCACCCGGTCCATCCGCAGGCCGGCCAGGAACGCCGCCCCGATCGCCGGCACCACCCACCAGATGGTCACCGGGCTCAGCCCGATCGCCGCCGCGGCCACCGCCAGCAGCCCCCGGTCCACCCACCGCGCACTCGTCCACATCCGCACGACCCTACGGAACACCTGCGGGCCGCGGATCTGTCGAAAGTCATACCGTGCAGACCGGAGCTGAGCCCCGCCGACTTCCCGCTCCGCCGGCCGCGGGCGCAGAGACGTGCACGGAGCCCGAAGGGCCCCGCGAGGGCCAGAGGCCGGGAGCCGGGGGGAGCAGCGGGCACACCCGGGGAAAGCCGGAATCCGAGGGAGGCCGCCCCCGCACAGGAAGTCGGTCCCGCCGACTTCCCGCTCCTCCTCGGCACGGCGGGTGTGGGCGCTGCCGCCAGTGGAAGCAGGCGCGGTGAGGCGCGGTGAGGTGCGGTCAGGTGCGGTGGGACGGCGGCCAGGGCGTGGCGCGGGGGTCGGGGGTGCCGGTGGCGCGGGCGGGCCGCAGGGAGTCGAGCGTCTGGCGGAGCCGCCGGACGGCCGGGTGGTGCGGGCCCTCCCGGCGCTCACGGTCGAAGAGCAGCTGGAGCAGCCACGACCACGCCGCCTCCGTCTCACCGAGCGCCGCGAGCAGCCCGCCGATCCGCTCGCGAAGATCCAGCACCCGCTCCTGGTCGGCGTCCGGCCAACCGGCGAGCAGGGCCCGGTACTCGGCGAGCGCCTCGGCACCCTGGCCGAGCTGCTCCAGGCATTCGGCGGCCCGGTACCGGTGTTCCAGGGCCGCCCGGCCGTGCGGCCCGCCCTCCGCGGTGGCGGCGAGCAGCCGGTACTCCGGCAGCGCCTCGTGGTGGCGCCGCTCCTGCAGGAGGGTGCGGGCGTAGATCGCCCGGACGGTGCGGGCCAGCCCCGCGCCGTCACCGAGCTCGGCCCGGACGCGGGGCAGCAGCCGGGCGGCGAGGTCGAGCACCTCGGCCCGCCGACCGGCGTCGACCAGGTCGGAGAGCCGGGCGCAGGCCGCCGCCAGGTCGCCCTCCGCCGGGGCGCCCTGGTACGGGACGGGACTCGGGGCCGGGGCCTGCACCGGAACCTGCGCAGACACCGGGACCGGGGCCGGGGCCGGGGCCGGGACCGGGGCCTGCGGCGTCGGCACGCCGGCCATCAGGAACGGCGGCGGCTCGGCGCGCGGCGGCCCGGGCGGCGCCTGCGGCCCGGCCGGCACCGGCTGCGCCGGACCCGCCGACGACGCGGGCTCCACCGGGCGGGGCTGCGGCTGGAGCGGGTGCCGGTAGGGCCGCACCGGGTCGGGCAGCGGTCCGTACCGGGGCTGCGGCACCGGCAGGGCGGCGGGCAGCAGGGGGAGCAGCCGCCCGTACACCTCCTGCGCGTCGGCCGGGCGGTCCTCGGGCCGCTTGGCGAGCAGGTCGAGGACCAGCCGCTCCAGCAGCGCCGGCACCTCGGGGCGCAGCTCGCGCAACGGCACCGGCGGGTCGTCGACGTGCCGCCGCAGCAGGCCCAGCGCGGTGGGCGCGCGGAACGGTCCCTCGCCGGCGAGCATCTCGTGCAGCAGGCAGCCGAGCGCGTACAGGTCGCTGCGCGGGTCGACGGTGGCGGCCAGCGCCTGTTCGGGCGCCATGTAGGACGGGCTGCCGATCGGGGCGCCGGTCAGGGTGAGGCGGGTGGCCTCGGGGTCGAGCGCGGTGGCGATGCCGAGGTCCAGCAGGACCGTCCGGCCGTCCTCACGGACCATCACGTTGCTGGGCTTCAGGTCGCGGTGGACGACCGGCACCGCGTGGACGGCGGCCAGCGCCGTGCAGAGCTGGGCGGCCACGGCGACCGCGCGCTCGACCGGGAACGGCGCGTCCTCGGCGATCAGGTCGGCCAGGCTGACGCCGGTGACGCGCTGCATGACGAGGTACAGCTCGCCGCCGTCCTCCCCGGCGTCGAAGACGGTGACCAGGCCGGGGTGGTCGAGGGCGGCGGTGGTCCGGCACTCGCGGAGGAAGCGGCGGCGCAGGTCGTCACCGGGGCGGCGGTGGTCGGCGGCGGTCCCGGCGGGGTCCGCCGCGGTGGCGAGGAGGCGGTCGGTGCGGAGCAGTTTGACGGCGACCGGGCGGGAGAGCCGGTCGTCGTGGCCCGCCCAGACCTGGCCCATGCCGCCGTGGCCGATCTTCTCGGTGAGGTGGTAGCGGCCGCCGATCACCCGGGCGACGGTCACGGTCGGCCCTCGCGGGCCTGACGGCGCAGCAGTTCGCCCAGCTCCCGCAGCTCGTCGGAGGTCGCGGGCCCGGACGGGCCCGGCCCGGGCGAGGCGGGCGGCGGGTAGGTCGCGGCGGCGTAGGGCTGGGCGGGGGTGCCGTAGGGCTGGCCCGGGGTGACGTACGGCTGGGCCGGGGTGCCGTAGGGCTCGACGGGCGTCCCGTACGGCTGGGCGGCGGCGGGGAACGGCTGGGACGGGGTGCCGTACGGCTGGCCGACGGGCGCCGGGTAGCCGTACGCCGGCTGGGCCGGGTGAGCCGGGTGGGGAGCGGTGGCGGCGGCCGGGGCGTAGTGGCCGGCCGGGGCCGGCGCCTGCGGGCGGCCCGCCGCCCAGACGGCGCCGCGGTCCATCACCAGGAAGTGCACCGGCGGGACGAACCACATCAGCACCATCGTCACCATGCCGACGGTGTCGGCGGTGGGGGCGCTGCCCTTGGGAGCGTCGCCGGCGACACCGATGCTGACGATGTAGGCGAGGAAGAGTCCGGCGAAGACGACCGCGCCGACGATGTCGTACGCCCGGCGCCGGCGGACCGCCAGCAGCAGGGACGGCACCATGCCGAGCAGGCCGATCGAGAGCAGCGGGGCGAGGACCACCAGCACCCGGCCGAGCACGCCGTACGGACCCGGGGGCCGGGCCTGCGCCGGCGCCGGGCCGGCCCAGGTCGGCGGTGCGGGGTACGGCGCGGCGCCCGGTGTGCCGCCGGCGGGCGCACCGCCCGGGAAGCCGCCGCCGGGCGGCGGGCCGAACTGCCCGGGGTACTGCCCTGACATGCGCGCTCCTGAGCGGGTGAGTTCGACAGCCGTCCGGGTCACGGAGCGACCCCGCACACCGTACCGCTACCACCCGACGCGCCGGGATCCCTTTCCACCGCCGCGGTCGCCGGGGCGCCGGCCGTCCCGCCTGCCCCGGTGCGCCGCGGGCGGGGCCGCCGGACGGCTCGTCAGGGGGTGTGCCGTCAGGGGGTGCGCGGCGGCTCCGCGGTACCGGTGGCGAGGGCGTCGGTGAGGGCCTGGGTGAGGGCGCGGCCGAGCGAGGCGGCCTGCTGGAGGGTGGAGTCGAACGCGGCGAGGCGGGCGAAGGCCTCGCCGAGGCGGCGCTGTTCGGCGATCGGGAGGCGGGGCAGCTCGACGCGGCGGATGTCGAGACGGGTCGTGGTGGAGGCGTGGCTGGCGGCCCGCCGGGTGGCCGCGGTGGACCGCAGGTGACCGGCCAGGAAGTGCGGGTCGAGGGCGGCCGGGTCGGGCCGGAGCAGGTGGAGCTGACGGCCCAGGGCGGCGCCGGGCGGCGGTCCGGCCGGGCCGACGACCCGGGCGACGCCGCCGCCGAGGGCCGGGACGACGACGTCGCCGGTCCTGGTCAGCGGCTCGCCGTGGGCGGTCGCGGCCGACCGGTCGAGGACGGCGCCGGGCCGGGTGCCGGTGGCGAGGTCCTGGTCGGTCAGCACGGGCGTGCCGGTCCGGTCGGCGCCGGCCGGGTCGGTGCCGGCCGGCAGGCTGGGTGCGCCGGCCCCGGAGGAGTGCACCTCCAGGACTCCGGCCCGGACCAGCTCCCCCAGTGTGACGACCGCTCCGGCCCCCGTACCCGCGCCGACACCCGCACCCGCCGTACCGGTGCCGGTGCCGGTGCCGGTGCCGGTGCCGGTGCCGAAGCCCGCGCCGGTCGGTTCGGGGAGCAGTGCGCCGGGAGCGCCCAGGCCGTCGAGCAGTTCGGTCAGCTGGCCGCTGAGGTGGGACAGTTCGGCCGCGCCGCCGAGCGGGGCGGCGGGCGGGACGTGGCGGGTGGGCGAGAGGTCGGTCTCGTCGTCGAGCAGGTCGATGGCCGCCATGGTCCGGTACTCGCCGGGGCGGTCCGGGGGCAGCTGCAGGCCCTCGCGGGCGGCGAGGTCGAAGGCGCGCCAGGTGTCCAGGACGGTCCGGTGCAGCTCGGGCCAGCGGACCTTGTCGCGGCCGCCTTCCGCGACCTCGGCCGAGGAGGGCGAGGCGGACGCCGCGTCCAGCAGCAGCACCTGGCGGAAGTCGTCCCCGGGGAGGGGCGCGCGCAGTACCCAGAGGTGCAGCGGCACGCCGTACGGGGGCGCGGCGCCGGCCGGGAGTGCGACGACGGCGCGCAGGGCGCCGGTGCGCAGCAGTTCGGCCCGGACCCGGCGGCCGGCCCGCCGGGTGGCGACGGTCGGCGGGAGGAGGAGGGCGGCGAGGCCGCCGGGGCGGGTGTGGGCGAGGCAGTGCAGCACCCAGGCGAGTTCGGACTCCCCGCGCGGCGGGAAGAGGCCGCCGGGCCACCGCTGGTCGAACTGCAGCTCGTCGTGCCCCCAGTCCCGCTCGTTGTAGGGGGGCTGGCAGAGCACCGCGTCGAAGGTGCGGCCGGGGTGGGCGTCGGAGCGCAGGGCGTCGCCGGCGCGAAGGTCCAGCGGGAGCGGTCCGGGGTCGGCGGCCGGCGCGTGCAGGGCGAGCCGGAGCCGGGCGAGCGCGGTGGTGACCGGGTCGGCGTCCTGGCCGTACCGGCCGGTGGTCGGTGGGAGGGCCAGCAGCAGGGCGCCGAGGCCGGTGGCCGGGTCGAGCACGGTGGCGGGGACCCCGGAGACGGCGGCGAGCAGGCCGGCGGCCTCCGGCGGGGTGGGGCTGAGCTGCCGGGTGTTGGCCTCGGCGTACCGGGTGAGCAACTGCTCGAAGGCGCCGGACGGGCCGGCGGCACCGGCGAGTTCGGCGAGGAGGCGGGCGAGGTCCAGCTGGGTGGAGCCGAGCAGCCCGGGCAGTCGGAGGCTCGCGGAGCCGTCGGGGCCGAGGGCGGTGCCGGCGGTGTCGGCCACCGCGCGGGGCAGGGCGAGGGCGAGCCGGGTCTCGGGCTGTCCGGCGAGGGCGGCCCAGCGGTCGGGTTCGCGGTGGTGCAGCAGGAGGACGGCGCCGGCCTGGACCAGCGGGGCGGCGGGGTGGCCCGCCGGGTCGCGGAGGGTCTCCACCAGCCGCCAGACGCGTTCGAGCAGCGGCAGTTCGGCGATCTTCCCCTGGGCGCGGAGCCAGGCCTCGACCTCGGCCAGCGCGAAGGCCGGGCTGCTGTCGGTGCCGCCCACCGGGCGCGGGAAGTCGGGGTGGCGGCGGCGCCAGTTGCTGACGGCGGCGCGCCCCACTCCGGCCAGCCGGGCGATCTCGACGGCGGTCACCTCGGGACGGTCCGGCATGGGGGCTCCTTCGGCGAGGACGACAGGTGCGGCTGCGGCTGCGACTGCGGCTGTGGCTGCGGCGCCGGGGGCTGCGACGCGAGGCCCGGCGAGCTGGTGTGACCACACAGCATAGCCAGCACCGATCGCCAGGACGTTCACACGTGAACGGAGACGTTTCATCAATCGCCGTTGACATCGTTCACAGCAGATGATGTGATCTCTCCTGTCGACGCCGCACCAGGCGGCACACCGGAAGACCAGGAGAGCCCCATGTCCAGCACCCGTCGCACCGCCGCCCTGCTGCTCGGCGCCGCGCTCGTCACCCTCACCGCGACCGCCTGCAACTCGACCGGCGGCCCCTCGGTCTCCACCGAGGCCAAGCAGACCGCCGCGGCGACGCCGGCCGCCGCCGACGGCAGCGCCGCCCCGGCCAAGCCGGCCGAGAGCAAGCCCGCCGAGACCAAGGCGGCCGACGCACCCAAGGCACCCGCCAAGATCGGCGACACCATCGGTCTCAAGGGCAGCCTGGACAAGGGCAACACCGCCGACGTCACCGCGGTGAAGGTGGTCGACCCGGCCGAGAGCACCAACGAGTACCTCAAGGCGGAGGACGGAAAGCACTACGTCGCCGTGCAGTTCCAGATCAAGCCGACCGGCTCGAAGGCCTACAGCGAAGCGCCGTGGAGCAGCGCCAAGGTGGTCGACGCCCAGGGCCAGGCGTACGGCCCGACGCTCGCCGACACCAAGGCCGGCCCGTCCTTCCAGACCTCGACCAACATCGCCGGCGGCGAGACGGGCAAGGGCTTCGTCGTCTTCGAGGTCCCGAACGGCACCAAGCTGGACAAGGTCCAGTTCTCCCTCGACAACGGCTTCGCCGAGCAGGTCGGCCAGTGGAAGATCGGCTGACGGCCCTGTTCACAGCCTCCTCCTCCCACTCCTCCCGCCCCTCCTCCGACAGCCCCGCCCCGGACCGCCCGGCGGTCACGGCGGTCACGGCGGTCACGGCGGCCGGAACGCAAACGGCGGCCTCGGGCGTCACCGCCCGAGACCGCCGCCCACCGGAGGACCCGGCTACTGCTTCTTCGCCCCCGCCAGGTCGTCGAACATGGCCGACAGGAACTCCCGGCACCACGCCAGCAGCTCCCGCCCGACCAGCGGCTTGCCGCCGATCCGGCCGGTGGTCGGCCGCGGCACCAGCAGCAGCTGGGTGGCCGCCTTCACCTGGCTGCGCGGGTAGAGCCGGTTCAGCCGCAGCTGCTGGGACTCCCGCAGCTCCACCGGACCGAACCGCACGTTGGAGCCCTGCAGCGTGATGTCCGAGATGCCGCAACGCCGCGCGTACAGCCGCAGCGCCGCCACCAGCAGCAGGTTCTCCACCGCCTCGGGCAGCTTGCCGTACCGGTCGACCAGCTCGTCCCGGACCTGCTTGATGTCCTCCTCCGAGTTGACCGCCGCGATCGAGCGGTACGCCTGGAGCCGCAGCCGCTCGCCGGGCGCGTAGTCGTGCGGCACGTGGGCGTCGACCGGCAGCTCGATCTTCACCTCCAGCGGCTCCTCCTCCGGCTCGCCGCCGTTGGCCAGCGACTCCCGGAACTCGGCCACCGCCTCGCCGACCATCCGCATGTAGAGGTCGAAGCCGACCCCCGCGATGTGCCCGGACTGCTCACCGCCGAGCAGGTTGCCCGCCCCGCGGATCTCCAGGTCCTTCATCGCGACGTACATGCCGGCGCCCATCTCGGTGTGCTGGGCGATGGTCGCCAGCCGCTCGTGGGCGGTCTCGGTCAGCGGCTTCTCCGGCGGGTACAGCATGTACGCGTACCCGCGCTCCCGTCCCCGGCCCACCCGGCCGCGCAGCTGGTGCAGCTGGGAGAGGCCGAAGGTGTCGCCGCGCTCGACGATCAGGGTGTTGGCGTTGGAGATGTCGATGCCCGACTCCACGATCGTGGTCGACACCAGGACGTCGAACTCCTTCTCCCAGAAGTCGACGACCACCTTCTCCAGCTGGGTCTCCCCCATCTGCCCGTGCGCGGTGGCGACCCGTGCCTCGGGGACGAGGTCCTTCAGCCGGGCCGCCGCCTTGTCGATCGACTCCACCCGGTTGTGGATGTAGAACACCTGGCCCTCGCGCAGGAGTTCACGCCGGATCGCGGCCGAGATCTGCTTCTCGTCGTACGGGCCGACGAAGGTCAGCACCGGGTGCCGCTCCTCCGGCGGGGTGGTGATGGTGGACATCTCGCGGATCCCGGTGACGGCCATCTCCAGGGTGCGCGGGATCGGGGTGGCGGACATGGTCAGCACGTCCACGTTGGCCCGCAGCTTCTTCAGCTGCTCCTTGTGCTCGACGCCGAACCGCTGCTCCTCGTCGACGATGACCAGCCCGAGGTCCTTGAAGCGGGTCTCCGAGGAGAACAGCCGGTGGGTGCCGATGACCACGTCCACCGAGCCCTCGAACAGCCCTTCCAGCACGGCCTTGGCCTCACTGTCGCTCTGGAACCGCGACAGCGCCTTCACCGTGACCGGGAAGTTGGCGTACCGCTCGGCGAAGGTCGAGAAGTGCTGCTGCACCAGCAGTGTGGTCGGCACCAGCACCGCCACCTGCTTGCCGTCCTGCACCGCCTTGAAGGCCGCCCGGACGGCGATCTCGGTCTTGCCGTAGCCGACGTCGCCGCAGATCAGCCGGTCCATCGGGACGGACTTCTCCATGTCCGCCTTGACCTCCGCGATGGTGGTCAGCTGGTCGGGCGTCTCCGCGTACGGGAAGGCGTCCTCCAGCTCGCGCTGCCACGGGGTGTCCGGCCCGAAGGTGTGGCCGGGCGCGGCCATCCGGGCCGAGTAGAGCTTGATCAGGTCGGCGGCGATCTCCTTGACCGCCTTCTTGGCGCGCTGCTTGGTCTTCGCCCAGTCCGCGCCGCCGAGCCGGTGCAGCGTCGGGGCCTCGCCGCCGACGTACTTGGTGACCTGGTCCAGCTGGTCGGTCGGCACGAAGAGCCGGTCGCCGGGGTGGCCCCGCTTGGCCGGCGCGTACTCCAGCACCAGGTACTCGCGGGTGGCGCCCTGGACGGTGCGCTGCACCATCTCGACGTACCGGCCGACGCCGTGCGCCTCGTGGACGACGTAGTCGCCGGCCGCCAGCGCCAGCGGGTCGATCGCGTTCCGGCGCCGGGACGGCATCCGCCGCATGTCCTTGGTGGAGGACTTCTGGCCGGACAGGTCGGTCTCGGTGATGACGGTCAGCTTGAGCGCCTCGTCGACGAAGCCGTGCTCGATCGAACCGCAGGAGACGTAGACGACGTCCCGGGTCGGCGCCTCGGCGAGGTCGGCGACCAGCCGGGCCGGGATGCCCTCGTTGCCGAGCACCTCGGCGAGGCGGCTCGCCGGCCCGTGCCCTTCCGTCACCATGACGACCCGCCAGTCGGCGGCCAGCCGCTCCTTGGCGTCGGCGATCGCCCGCGCGGTGTCGCCCCGGTACGCCTCGACCGCGTGCATGCCCAGCGTCAGGGTGTTGGCGTCGAACTCCAGCACCTCGTGCACCGAGGACTCGCTGGTGGCGAACGGGCTGACCGACCACCAGGGCAGGCCGATCTCGGCGGCGTGCTCGCGCACCTCGGCGAGCGAGCGCAGCGAGGCGGCCGAGACGTCGATCGCCTCCAGGTCGATCGGCCGGTCCCCGCCGGAGGCGGCCGCCACCCAGGAGGCGTGCAGGAACTCCTGACTGGTCGCCACCAGGTCGGCGGCCCGGGTGCGGACCCGCTCGGGGTCGCAGACCACGGCGACCGAGCCGAGCGGCAGCACGTCCACCAGCAGCTCCATGTCGTCCACCAGGACGGGTGCCAGCGACTCCATGCCCTCGACCGCGATGCCCTCGGCGATCTTGTCCAGGATCTCGGCCAGCCCCGGGTGGCCGGCCGCCAGCTCGGCGGCCCGGGCCCGCACCTCGTCGGTCAGCAGCAGCTCGCGGCAGGGCGGCGCCCAGAGGCCGTGCTCGGCGATCTCCAGCGACCGCTGGTCGGCCACCTTGAAGTAGCGGATCTCCTCGACGTCGTCGCCCCAGAACTCCACCCGCAGCGGGTGCTCCTCGGTCGGCGGGAAGACGTCCAGGATTCCGCCGCGCACCGCGAACTCGCCGCGCTTCTCGACCAGTTCGACCCGGGCGTAAGCGGCTGCGGCGAGCTTCCGGGCCACCTCCTCCAAGTCGTGCGACTCACCCCGCTGGACGGCCACCGGCTCCAGCTCGGCCAGCCCCTTCACCTGCGGCTGGAGCACCGAGCGGACCGGCGCCACGATCACCTGCACCGGGCCGGCCGCGGGGTCGACCGCGTGCGGGTGGACGATCCGGCGGAGCACCGCCAGCCGGCGGCCCACCGTGTCCGAACGCGGCGAGAGCCGCTCGTGCGGCAGCGTCTCCCAGGCCGGGTACTCGGCGACCGCGTCCGGCGGCAGCAGCGAGCGCAGCGAGGCGGCGAGGTCCTCGGCCTCCCGACCGGTGGCGGTGACGGCCAGCACGGGGCGGCCGCGCTCCCCCGCCGCCTGGCCGGCGAGCGCGCGGGCCAGCGCGGCGATCGCGAACGGCCGGGCGGCGGGCGGCCCGACCAGGTCGAGATGGCGGCGGCCGCCGGCCGCGGCACCGGTGGCGGTCGCGGCCTCGATCGCCTCGGCGAGCGCCGCGTCCCGCGCGACGACATCGAGCAGTCCGGTCAGGCTCATCTGGAGTCTCTTCTTCGTCCCGTGGCTGGTGCTGCCCCGGGGCCCCGAAGGCCCGCCCGGGCAACGCGAACGGCCCGGCACGCCGAGCGGCCGGGGGTCTCCAGCCTACGCCGCGGGGCTGACGCGCACGCGGCGCACGGCCGGGGGTCGGGGACGGCCCCGCACCGGGCCGTGTCGGGCCGGGAGCCGGACCGCGAGCCGCGGTGCGCGCCGGGCGAGGAGGGGGTGTGCTCGCGGTGCGGACGGGGCGAGGACCGACCGGGCGTCCGGACGGCGGCCCGGCCCCGGCCGGGCGCGGACGAACCACCGGCCGCACGCTGCCGCTCCGGCTGCTGCGCCGCACTGTTTCCGTGCCGTCGCGATCTGCCACGAACTGGACATACTCCTGTCACTGCCCGTCCATGGAGATCGCGCACCATAGTGACTGTGCCCGCCGCACCCAACCGTGGGGGATGGCTGCGGAAGGCACGGTCGCACACCCGATGGGGGTCGGGAGTGCGAGGCCGGGCGACCCTGGGTGGGGGCGCCCGCCCAAGCGCCGGGAACCGTGGCGCCCTTTCCTGGAGGGCGCCACGGGTCTCGGCCTCCATCGTTTCCGGGGCCGGTTCCGGCGGATGTCCACCCGGGTCGTTCCCGGAATCCGCTCCCGGCGAGCCCGCCCCTCCGCCGGTTTCCACCGGCCCTCCCGACCGGACCGACCCGACCGGACCGACTCGACCGGCCCTCCCGACCGGACCGACCCGACCGGACCGACTCGACCGGCCCTCCCGGCGCCCGCCGCCCGGCCGCGTTCCCGTGGACCTCCGCCCGGGGCCCCTGCCGCACCTTCCGCACCTTCCGCACCTTCCGGCGCAATCCCGGGAAAACCCGCGCCGCCAGGCCCTGCTCCCTACCCTGTTGTGAAGACCGTGTGGGGACGCCCGGAGGGGCCAGGGGGCGTCGCGATGGAGGGGGTTCTTCGTCATGCGCGTTGTCATCGCAGGCCAGGGCTACGTGGGGTTGCCGCTGGCGGTCCGCGCGGCCGAGGTCGGGCACCGGGTGGTCGGCTACGACGTGGACGAGCGCCGGATCAAACGGCTGGCCGTCGGCGAGTCGTACGTCGAGGACATCCCGGCCGAGCGACTGCGGCCGCTGCTGGAGAACGGAAGCTACCTGCCGTCCGCCGACCCGTCCGACGTGGCGGGCTTCGACGTCGCGGTGATCACCGTGCCGACGCCGCTGCGCGACGGCGTGCCGGACCTGTCGTACATCGAGGCCTCGGCCGCCCTGCTCGCCCAGCACCTGCGACCGGGGGCGACCGTCGTGCTGGAGTCGACCACCTACCCGGGCACCACCGAGGAGCTGCTCGCGCCGCTGCTGGAGGAGGGGTCCGGGCTGTCCGCCGGCCGGGACTTCCACCTCGGCTACAGCCCCGAGCGGATCGACCCGGGCAACCCGACCTGGCGGCTGGAGAACACCCCGAAGGTGGTCTCCGGGATCGACCCGGCGGCGCTGGCCGCCGTCGACGGCTTCTACGGCGAACTGGTCGAGCGCACCGTGCCGGTCTCCTCCTGCAAGGAGGCCGAGCTGACCAAGCTGCTGGAGAACACCTTCCGGCACGTGAACATCGCGCTCGTCAACGAGCTCGCGATGTTCGCGCACGACCTCGGGATCGACGTCTGGGAGGCCATCGACGCGGCCTCCACCAAGCCGTTCGGCTATCTGCGCTTCACCCCCGGGCCCGGTGTCGGCGGGCACTGCCTGCCGATCGACCCGTCGTACCTGTCCTGGCGGGTGGAACGGGCGCTCGGCCAGTCGTTCCGGTTCGTCGAACTGGCCAACGACGTCAACAGCCACATGCCCGACTACGTGGTCCGGCGGCTCGCGGAGGCGCTCAACGAACGGCAGCGCTCGGTCAAGGGCTCCCGGGTGCTGCTGCTCGGGCTCGCCTACAAGAAGAACACCGGCGACGCCCGCGAGACCCCGGCCGCCCGGGTCGCCGAGCTGCTGGTCAGGATGGGTGCCGAGGTCCGGGCCGCCGATCCGCACGTGGTGGTGGGAGTGCACGTGCCCGAGCCGGTGATCCCCGGCCAGCGCGCGGCCGAACACGACCGGCACGGCGACCCGTTCGCCGCCGTCCACCGGGTGGACGCGAGCCCCGAGGAGCTGGCGGCGGCGGACGCGGTGGTGCTGCTCGCCGACCACGACGAGTTCGACTACGAGGCGGTCACCACCCACGCCCGGTACGTGCTGGACTGCCGGCGCCGGCTCACCGGCGCCACGGTCGAGGTGCTCTGACCCTCCGGAGCACCGGGTCCTCAGGGCGGTCCGGCCCTCGGAGGCCGGCGGACCGCAACCCCGCCGGCCCCGGCGAGGACGGTGCCGGGCGCCCGCACCCGCCCGGCACCGGAGCCCGGGCGCCCGCTACCAGCGGGAGAGGTTGATGTCGTACATCATCACCTGGTGGCCGTGGTGGCCGTTGAAGTCGTACTGCTCCCAGTTGAAGACGGTCCACGACCCCAGGCCACTGTCGAGATAGGTGATGACCTTGTTGTTCCCGGCGTCGATCCGGTCGACGTTGTAGATGCGGACCGCCATCCACCCGTCGTTCGCGAAGCAGAGCGTGCCGCTGTAGCCGTAGTTGTAGACCTTCGCGAAATCGGTGCGGTTTCCACAGTCGATCCGGTTGACAGCCTGGGCGTCGGCCGCCGGAAGAAGTGTCGCAGCGGCGGTGGCGAGCACCGCCAGCGCACCGATCCGGCGACCGCGGACATTCCCGGAAGACCCTTCCGAACATTGTTCGGAACGACGGCCCGGAAGATTTGTGCGGCGAATCATGTGAACCCTCCGTGGGCGGCTGTTGGGACTCCAGAGGCTGACATGACGGTGCACTGCCGAACAGCTATTTTCCGGCCAAGCCGGAGAACGGACATGCCCGCCCAAACGCCTCGCACAGGCATGCGCTATGGTCCGAACACCCTTGCTGTGCCTGAGGATCGGAGCAGTCGATTGGTACGCCCACCACATTCCGGACGATTCGCCGCCATCACCCTGACGGTCGCTTTATCAGCCTTTTCCACCGGCTGCGCCGGTTCCTCCGGAGGCGGTTCCGCGGAATCCGCGCTGACGCCTCCGGCGATCGACTCGCCGAAAGCCCCGGACTCCGGCCGCGCGGGAATGACCGGACTTCCGCTCTCCGCTTATCAGGCCAATGACCAGACCTCCGTGAAAGAGATTCAGGTGCGGAATGCGCTGGTCGTTTCGTGCATGCGCCGGGCCGGGTACGCGGCCTTCAGCGGGGACGGCCTGCAGACCGCGCAGGCACCGGACAACGCCACCGCCCTGCCCGCCGGCGCCTGGGGGTACCTGGGCGCGGAGATCGCGGGCGTCCAGGGGTTCCACCCCCCGAAGCGGACGGTGCCCAGGCCCGTCACACCCCCCGCCGGCTCCGGGGAGGCCTACGACAGCACGCGGGTCGACTGCGACCGGCAGGCCACCGAGCAGCTGGGTTCGCCGCCCGGCCCCGGTGCGGAACTGCTCGGGCGACTGTTCGACGAGTCGATCGCGGCGACCGGCCGGGACGGCCGGGTGACGGCGGCGACCGGGGAGTGGTCCGCCTGCATGGCCTCCGCAGGCTTCCAGACCGACGACCCGGCCGCGCTGGCGGGCCGGTTCCGCAGCGGACCGGACCCCACCACCGCCGAACTGGCGACCGCCCGCGCGGACGCCGACTGCACCAGCCGGACCGGCCTGGCCGCGATCTGGTTCACCGTCCTGGCGGGCTACCAGCGCCAGCAGATCGACCGCAACGCCCAAGCCCTGAACGCCCACCGCGACGCCGTCCGGGCGCAGGACGCCAAGCTCACCCGGCTCCTCGCCGCCGGCGGCACCCCTCCCGGCCCCTGACGCCTGACGCCCGACGCCCGACGCCGGACCTCGGACGTGGACCGGTCGACACGTTCCGGCGCGGGCGGCCCGGGCCACCGGGAAGCCCGCAGGCCCTGAGCACCCGGTGGGGTGGTCAGGGCCTGCGGTTCGCCGGGACGGGCACCGCGCGCGGGCGGGCGGGCGGGCCGATCCGGCGGGGTCCGGCGGGGTCGGGCGGGGTCGGGCGGGGTCAGCGCCGGCGGTAGGAGACCGTGTTCGGAGTGGCGTAGCCGCTGCCGTCGTCGACGATCACGATCTTCGGGATGATCCGTGTCTCGTCCTCGACCGGCCGCCCGGCGGGGGCTTCCGCACCCGCCTCCGCACCCGCGGCCACCGCCGCGTCCGGGGGCGAGGCGGGCCTCGGCGGCACCGGACCGGTGGCCACCGGCGCCGCCGCTCCGACCCGCCCCGGGGCGACCCGGAGCATCGCCGTCGCCGCCTCACCGACGGCCGGTACGACCGGCGGGGCCGCCGCGGCCGACGCCTCCGGCACCGACGGGGCGTCCTCCTTGCGCAGGTTGGCGACCGGCAGCGGGATCTCACCGGTGTCCGCGTCCGGGTCCACGCCCGAACCGTCCGCCTGGGCGTCCAGCCGCGACTCGACCGGAGCGTCCACCAGGACATCCGCCGGCACATCGGCCGGGACGTCGGCCTGGACGTCAATCCGGGCGTCGGCCGGAGCGGCCGGCTGCGGGGCCCGCGCGGACACGCCGGCGGGATCGATCGCACCGACCGCCGCGCCGGTGAGCGAGGCCAGGGTGGCCTTGATGTGGTCGAGGTGCTGCTGCACCGTCTCCAGCCGGGTCGCGAACTCGCGCTGCTCCCGCTCGCTCGCCGCGTTGATCCGCTCGGCCTCGCGCCGGGCCTGCTCGATCAGCTGGTCCGCCCGGGCCTGGGCCTCGGTGTCGGCCTGCTTGATCTGGCCGAGCACGGTCTCCCGGTACTGCTCGGCCTCCTTGACCCGCCGCTCGGCGGTGGCCGAGACGGCGGAGTCCTCGGCGTCGGCCTTGGCCTGGGCCTCGGCGAACGTCTCGTCGGCCTTGCGGCGCAGCTCGGCCAGCTTGGCCTCGGCCCGCTCGGAGGCCTCGGCCGCCGCGACCCGCACCTTGGCCGCGTGGGCGGTGGCGGCGTCCCGTACGGAGCGGACCTCGCGGTCGGTGTCGGCCCGGATCGCCTCGGCCTCGGCCCGGGTGCGCTCGTCGGTGCGGCGGGCGGCGGCGTCGGCGTCGGTCCGGGTGGTGGTGGCGTACTCCTTGGCGGCGCGGTCGAGTGCCTGGCCCGCCTCGTAGACCTCGTCGCGGAGGTCCTCGGCGTGGCGCTCGGCCTTCTCGCGGACGGCGCGGGCCTCGTTGCCGGCCATCACGGCCAGTCCGGCGGCCTGGTCGCTGAGCACCTGGTAGTCCGGGTCCGGGGCGTCGTCGGCGGCCTGCTGGATCTCGGCCAGTCGGCGCTCCATCTCCCGGATCCCGGCCCCGAGCACGCTCAGCCGTTCCCACGACTCGTCTCGCTGGGCGGTGAGTGCGGTCAGGGTTCGGTCGACCTGCTCGGGCGCGTAACCGCGCCGGGCAACGGTGAAGCCGTACTGGGGGACGGCATCGCTCATGGGCTCTTCCCCTCGTGTCGCGGGCTGCGGAGCCCATGATCGGACGGATCGGTCTGCTCCGGAACCGGGTCGGGAAACCCGGTCGGGAATCGGGCATCGAACGGATCGAAACGTACCGAGGGTGGTCGATTGCGACCATCCTCTTGACCTATTTTGCGCAGATCGTGGCGAAACCCCAACGAGGCAGAGCCGCGGAGGCACGTCGAAGGGGCCGTTCCGGACACCGGAACGACCCCCTGCCACCTGCGCGGATCCGCGACGGCTGCTAGAGCAGGCCGTCCCAGAACTGCTCCAGCAACACGGCCCACCAGGTGTCCGCGGACTGGAGCGCAGCCGGGTCGATCGCGGCGAGCTGAGCCTGGAAGTCGGTCGTCCAGCGACCGGCCTGATCCGGGGTCAGCCCGTACCGCAGCCGCCACATCCGGCCCAGCAGGGCCATCGCGCGGACGAACTCCGGTACACCCGTGTTGACGAACCGGGGCGGCTCCCCGGTTCCTTCGAGATCCACCGCGACCACGTGCGCTGTGCCGTACTGCACACAGAGCTGGCGGCCGTAGTCGTTGCCGAGCACCAGGTAGCCGCCGAAGTCCGGGCCGCCCGGCAGACCGCGTTCGGCGGCCAGCTCGGAGAGCGTCGGGATCGGGCGGCCCTCCTGGGCCTGGGCCCAGAAGAACGGACCGAACTCGCGCGGCAGGCCCGCCCACATCAGGGTCTGCGCCACCGGCTCGGGGACGCCCTGGCGGGCCACCGCACGCTGCTCGAAGTGGAACACGTTCGGGCCGAAGGCCTGACCGAGCTCCTGGCCGAGCTGCTGTGGCGCGAGCGGCGGAAGCGGCGGGACGGTGCCCGGGGCGGGCAGCGGCACCCGGAACGGCCGGACCCGCTGCGGGCCGGAGGCCAGCTGGTGCAGCTCGTCCAGGTGGTCCAGCAGCTGGGCCATGCCCGCCTGCCGGGAGTGGTGGTCGCGGCCGTAGTCGGCGGTGTGGGTGAGCCGGACGTTCGGCCAGGAGGCCGCGATCATCCGGTTGCAGTACCCGCCGGGCAGGTCGCACGACTCCAGCTCGGTGTAGAGCTCCAGCACCTGCTCCGGGGGCACGTTCAGCCGCCGCAGGTCCTGGAGGATCTTCCACTCGGGGTGCGGGGTGCCGGGCTCGCTGCGGTGCAGCAGCTTCTGCTCGGAGCCGTCCGGGCCCCGGTAGCTGAGCGCGGCGAAGTAGCCGGGTCCGACGGCGGGCACGCCGGGCGGGACCGGGGAGCCCGGCGGCGGTCCGGGGACGGCCGCGGGCGGGACGGCCGCCTGCGGCACCGGCGGCCCGGCCGGAGCCGGTGCGGGTGCCTGGGCGGCGGGCGCGGGGGCGGGCACGCCGGGGTAGCCGTAGCCGGCCGCGGGCGCGGCAGGGCCGGGCGGCGGGACGGCCGGACCGCCCGACGGCGGGGTGCCCGGGTCGGCGGGGACGCCGCCCAGCAGCGCCGGGTCGACCGCTCCCGCCAGCTGGGTGCGCTCGTACGCCACGCCGCCGGCCGGCTGGGCGGGCGCGCCGGGCGGCGCGTCCGGGGCGTCGCCACCGCGCAGGGCCGCCGGGGGCGGGGGCGGCGGGGTACCGGCCGCGCCGCGGCCGCCGGGGCTCGCACCGGGACCGGACGCTGCCTGGCCCGTACCGCCGCGCAGTCCGGCGGGCGGGGGCGGCGGCGGGGCCGACGCCGGGTTGCGGCCGAGACCGCCGGGCGCGGGGGCACCCGGCGCGGGGGCGCCGGGACCGGCCGGACCGCCGCGCAGCCCGGCGGGCGGCGGCGGGGGCGGGGTCGAGGCGGGGTTGCGGCCGCGGGCCCCCTGCGGCCCGTCGGCCCCGGGGTCGGAGGGCGGCGGCACGGGGGCGCCGGGGGCCGGGGCTCCGGGCAGGCCGGCCAGCCCCGGCAGACCGTCCGGGGACGCCAGCATGGTCGGGGCGTGTTCGACGGTCGCGCCGGTCCCCGGCCCGGGCGGCGGGGGCACCGGGGCACCGGGGACGGGGGCACCGGGCGCGCCGGGCAGGCCCGCCAGCCCCGGCAGACCGTCCGGCGGGGCGAGCACCGTCGGCGCCGGCTCCACAGCCGGACCGGCCGACAGACCGTACGGCGGGGCGGCGGGCGCACCGGCCGGTGACGGTCCGGCCGGCGGCGGCACCACCGGCAGACCGCCGTCGGGCAGCAGCACGGTGGCCGCCTCCGAGCCGGCCCGCGGCGCGCCGGGCAGGCCCGCTCCGTTGGTGCGCAGCCCCTCGGGCAGCAGCACGGTGGCCGCCTCGGCCCCTGCGGCGGGCGCGGACCGGTCGTCCGGCTCGTCCCAGTCGGGCGGCGGGGCGAGCATGGTCGGAGCGTCCCCGGCGGGCCGCTCGGAGACCGGCGGCGTGGTCAGTACGGCGGGGGCCGGTCCGTCCGCGGCACCCACCGGCGCCGGCGGCCCGGGCGGCCCGACGGGTGCGGCCGGCGCGACGGGCGGCCCGGGCGGCACCGGGGCAGCGGGCGGCACCGGGGCGGCGGGAGCGGCAGCCGGGGCAGCGGGCGCGCCCAGCCGCTCCGACTCCGCGGCGAGCGCCGCCTCCCCCGCCTCCTGGAGCCACTGCGGCGGGCTGAGCAGGAAGGACGTCGCCTCGACCGGCCCCGGCGTGGGCCGGGCCGCTCCGGCCGGGTTGGCCGCGACCGGCCGCCCGTAGGCCTCCTCGTACTGCCGGACCACCTCGTTGACCGGCAGCGCGGGCCAGAGCGTGCTGGCGCCGGAGTCCCGGGCGATCACCAGCCGCGCCGCGCCCTCGGAGCCGGCCCCGCCGGAGCCGGGGCCGCCTGCGGCGTCCGCGCCCTCGGCGGGCTGGACCGCCCAGCAGACGAAGCCCAGGTCGAACTCCCGGACCCGCACCTCGCGCTGCCGCTCCTGCGGCACCCCGCCGTTGATCCACTCCTCGGCGAGCTCCTGCGCCTGCGCGTACGTCACCACGCCCGGTTCACCCCTGTCCCCTTCGTCCCCGCTCGTTGCGCACCCTGGACCACCGGCTCCGGTACGGGCACCGGAGCCACCGCCGTCACTGCCACCGCCACCGGCACCGGCACGGTGACCGGCGCCGCCCACACCACCGCCGCCATGTCAGCCCACCGGTACGGCGCGTGCGAACCCGCCGTCCACCATCAGCTCGGCGACCGTCTCCAGCTCCGGCGGGCTTCCGGCCAGCCTCAGCAGGAAGGCGTCGAAGTCGTCGCCGCAGGGCAGCAGCAGCCGGGCGGTCCGCTCCTCGGGGGCCTCGGGGCCGCCGGAGTCGCGGGCGTCGTCGTAGAGGCAGAACCAGACCGATCCGGTCCGCTCGCCGCGCACCTTGAGCGCCACGATGCCGCCCTGGGCGTAGGCGATGCCCAGGTAGTCCTTGGTGAGGTGGTCGCGCAGGCACTTGTTGGCGTAGACGACGTCCTCGGTGCCGTACTCCTCGCTGAGCGTCAGGAACGGCTGGTCGAGCAGGAGCCCCAGCTCCGGGTCGAGCGCCACCCCGACCGGGGCGTGGCCGCCGCCGAGCTTGAGGAACGTCCGGTAGTCGCCGGGCAGCCGGTACCCGAGGCGTTCCTCGGCGCGCTGCACCAGGTCCTCGGTGACGCCGATCGGGTCGCCGCCGTCCTTGGCCAGCGAGAAGTGCACGGGCCGCTTCTCCTGGAGCGGCCGGGTGCCGCGCCGCGAGTGGTCGGCGGAGGAGGTGGCCAGGCCGCCGTGGTGCCGCAGCAGTGCCTTGACCTCGACCGGGACCAGTTCCATCCGCCGCCAGCCGGGGGCCGCCCGGCCCACGGCGTGGTGCCAGGTCCAGCCGGGCGGGGTGGCGACGGCGGTCTCCAGGTCGGCCCAGAGCGGGTGGCCCTGGGTGAACAGCGCGGCGTTCGCCGAGACGTAGTCGGTCAGCCTCAGCTCGTCGACGCCGAAGCCGACCGGCGGGTCGGCGACCTCGGCCGCGGCGGCGGCGTACGGGCCGAAGTCCGGGTAGCCGTGCTCGTCCACCCTGACCCCGGCGGGGTGCCGCTCCGCGCGGACCGGATCCGGGAACTGCACCACCTGACCTGCGTACGCCGCGTTCGGTGCGGCGGCGACGCCGGGCCGACCTGTCGTCATCTGGGAGCCCCCACTGGCTGCTGCAAATTCTCGGTGCGCTTGTTGGACACCAGGGTAGGGGGTGCGCCCCGGCCTCGGTCCCCCACCCGGGGAGACCGGGACGGGACCGGGACGGAACGGCGGACGCGAAGGGGACGGGACCGCTGACGGGGCCAGGAGCGGAGCCGGGAGCGGACCGGGGCTCAGGCCGCCAGTGCCTTGGCCAGCACCTCCACCACGCGCTCCTGCTGCGTCTCGCCGATCTGCGGGTAGAGCGGCAGGGTCAGCAGCTCGCGCGCGGCCCGCTCGGCGACCGGGAAGGCCCCCTCGCCGTGGCCGAGGTGCCGGAACGCGGGCTGGAGGTGGACCGGGACGGGGTAGTGGACGCCGGCCCCGATGCCGGCCGCGGTCAGGGCGGCGAGCACCGCGTCGCGGTCCCGTCCGGCGCCGACCCGCACCGCGTACAGGTGCCGGACGTGCTCGTTGCCGGGGGCGGTGCGCGGCGGGGTGACCCCGTCCAGGCCGGCCAGCAGCCGGTCGTACCGGTCGGCGGCGGCCCGGCGGGCCTCGTTCCAGGCGGGCAGCCGGCGCAGCTTGGCCCGGAGCACGACGGCCTGCAACGCGTCCATCCGGGAGTTGAAGCCGAAGCGCTCGTGGACGTACTTGCGCTCGGAGCCGTGGTCGCCGATCAGGCGGACGGCGGCGGCCAGGTCGTCGTCGTCGGTGACGACGGCACCCGCGTCGCCGTACGCGCCGAGGTTCTTGCCGGGGTAGAAGCTGGTGGCGGAGATCCGGCCGTGGAAGGCCCGGCCGTGCTGCCGGGCGCCCTGGGACTGCGCGGCGTCCTCCACGACCGGCCGGTCGCCGGCGAGGTCAAGCAGCGGCGCCATCGGGGCGAGCTGGCCGTTGAGGTGGACGGGCAGCAGCGCGACCGCCTCCGGCAGGACGTCGGCGACGCGCGCCGGGTCGATCAGCAGGTGCTCGGGGTCGGCGTCGACCAGCACCGGGCGCAGGCCTGCCCGCTGGACGGCCTCGGCGGTGGCGACGAAGGTGTTGGCGGGCAGCACCACGCCGCCGCCGGGCGGCAGGTCGAGGGCGCGCAGGGCCAGTTCGAGGGCGTCGGTGCCGTTGGCGGCGCCGACGCAGTGGCGGGTGCCGGAGAAGGCCGCGTACTCCTCCTCGAAGCCGGTCACCTCGGGTCCCTTGACGTAGCCGCCGTCGGCGAGCACCCGGTCGAAGCCGGCCCGGACCTCCGCCTCGATCTCGGCGTGCGCGGCCTTGAGGTCGACGAGCGGTACGGGCTGGTCGGTGGTCATCGTGGTCTCCCTGGGCCGGTCGGACGTGGCAGCGGTCGGATGTGGGGACAGCGGACGCGGGAACGCCGGACGCGTCGAGGCCCGGACGCGTCAAGGGCCCGGACGCGTCGAGCCCGGACGCGGGAACGCCGGACGCGCGGACGCGCGCCCCCGGCGGCGGCGCCGCTCAGCCGAGCGCGGCGCGCAGGGCGGCGACCACCCGGTCCTGCTGCTCCTCGGTCAGCGCGTGGTACAGCGGCAGGATCAGCGAGCGCCGGGTGAGCAGCTCGGTGGCGGGCAGCGGCACCCGGGCGACGCCCTTGTACGGGGCCTCCAGGTGGGCCGCCATGATGCCGCGCCGGGCGGAGACGCCGGCCTCGGCGAGCCGGGCGAGCAGTTCGGCCCGGTCGGGGGCGCCGTCCGGCGGCAGCACCCAGCAGGACTGGTAGTTGGTGGTGCCGTGCGGCGGGTCGTCGACCAGCCGGAGCCCGGTGCCGGCCAGCAGCTCGCGGTAGCGCCCGGCGAGTTCGCGCCGCCGGGCGACCATGGCCGGCAGTTTGCGCAGCTGCACCAGGCCGACGGCGGCCTGGATGTCGGTCATCCGGTAGTTGAAGCCGATCTCGTCGTAGGTCTCCAGCAGGCTCGCCCCGCCGGCCGCCGCGTGCCGGTCGGCGGCCGAGACGCTCATCCCGTGCTCGCGCAGCCGCCGCAGCCGGGCGGCCAGTTCGCCGTCCTGACAGGTGACCATGCCGCCCTCGCCGGTGGTGAGCAGCTTGCGCGGGTGGAAGGAGTACGCGGCGATCGCGGCGGTGCTGCCGACCGGCCGGTCCCGGTACACCGAGCCGGCTCCGCAGGCGGCGTCCTCGACCACGGTGACGCCGCGCGGTTCGACGGCGGCCCGGACGGCGTCCAGGTCGACCGGGACGCCGCCCTGGTCGACCACCACCACCGCCCGGGTGCGCTCGGTGAGCAGCGGTCCGACGGTGGCGGCGGTGAGGTTGCCGGTGGCCGGGTCGACGTCGGCGAAGACCGGCACCGCGCCGACGTAGGTGACGGCGTTGGCGGTGGCGACGAAGGAGAGCGAGGGGACGACCACCTCGTCCCCCGGTCCCACGCCGGCGCCGATCAGCGCCAGGTGGAGGGCGGTGGTGCAGGAGGAGACCGCGACGGCGTGCTCGACCCCGAGGTACTCGGCGAAGGCCCGCTCGAACTCGGCGACCCGGGGGCCCTGGGCCACCCAGCCGGAGCGGACGGCCTCGGCGGCGGCCTCGGCCTCCTCCTCGCCGAGCCAGGGGATCATGACGGGGATGGTGGACACAGGTGTACTCCGAACTGCCGTGCGGTCGGGGCGGGAGGAACGGGCCCGGCGGAGGACGTCGACGGACGGCGGGCACCGGCGCCGGTGAGCACCGGCCGGCACGCGGGCACGGCGGCCGGCGGCTGGCACCGGCGACCGGCGACGCCGCGGCGGAGCGCTACTGCTCGCGCCACCAGGCGACCAGCCGGCGCAGGCCCTCGTCGAGGCCCAGTTCGGGCTTCCACCCGAGGTCGCGTTCGGCGGCGCCGATGTCGGCCAGCCGCCGGACCACGCCGCCGGCGGTGTCCCGGGCCGGACCGTGCTCGACGCCCAGGTCGGTCCGGTCCATCGCGGCGAGGAGCGCGTCGGCGAGGCCGCGCAGCGAGACCTCCGAGGCGCTGGCGATGTTGTAGACCCGGTCGGTGACGGGCGCGGAGGCGGCCAGCAGGTTGGCCCGGGCGATGTCCTCGGTGTAGACGAAGTCCATGGTCTGGGCCCCGTCGCCGAAGATCAGCGGCTGCTGACCGGAGGCGATCCGCTCCATCCAGCGGATGAACACCTCGGTGTACCGGCCGTGCACGTCCATCCGGGGGCCGTACACGTTGAAGTAGCGCAGCGCCACGTAGTCCAGGCCGTACATGGCGTGGAAGGAGCGGAGCAGGCCCTCGTTGAAGACCTTGGCGGCCCCGTACAGGGTGTCGTTGTTGTAGGGGTGCTGGGTCTCCGGCGTCGGGAAGACGTCGGCGAGGCCGTAGACGGAGGCGGTGGAGGAGGCGACGACCTTCCCGACGCCCACCTCGGCGGCGGCCTCGACCACGTCGAAGGCGCCGTCCACCATGATCTCCAGGGCCAGCCGGGGTTCGGTGGCGCACTGGGTGATCCGGATCGCGGCCAGGTGGAAGAGCAGGTCGGTGCCGGGGCGGAGCAGCTCGCGCAGCAGGGCGCGGTCGCGGATGTCGCCGTCCACCACCCGCAGCCGGCCGGGGGCGGCGACCTCCCGGGCGTGCGCGAGGTTGGCCTTCCGGCCGCGGGAGAAGTCGTCGAGCACGACGACCTCGCGGGCGCCCGCCTCGATGAGCTGGTCGACCACGGTGGAGCCGATGGTGCCGGCCCCGCCCGTGACCAGGCAGCGGGAGCCCTCGATCTCTACAGCGTTCACCGCGTGGCGGCCCTTTCCTGAGCTTCGGACAGTGCGTCGACGCCGGCCGGTACGTCGTCCTCGGAGAGTGCGTCGTCCTCGGTCGGTACGTCGTCCTCGGAGAGTGCGTCGTCGAGGCCGGCGCCGACCGGGACGGTGGCGCCGCCGAGTTCGAGGCTGAGCGAGGCCGCCTCCAGCAGCTGGAGCACCCGCAGGCCGGACCGGCCGTCGGTGAGCGGGGCGCGGCCCTCGGTGACGGCGGCGGCGAACTCGGCCATCACGTTGCGCAGCGCCTCCTGTTCGACCAGCGCGGGGGCGACCATCGAGCCGACCCGGTAGGAGATGCGCGCCCGGTGCCGGATCGCGTCGGTCAGCTCCTCGGGCGGGGTGAGGTCCACGCCGCGGTCGTGCACCGCCAGGCGGGCCTGCGGGTTGAGGTCGTCCCAGACCAGGGTGCGCCGCGAGCCGCCGATCAGCGTGGTGCGGACCTTGGTCGGCGAGAGCCAGTTGACGTGGCAGTGCGCCAGCGCGCCGTTGCTCAGCCGGACCGTCAGGTACGCGACGCAGGCCCGGCCGGCGCCGATCGGGTCGGCGCCCTGGGCGGAGACGCCGACGGGTTCGACGCCCGGCGGCAGGACGAAGTCGAGGATGGACAGGTCGTGCGGGGCGAGGTCCCAGAGCACGTCGACGTCCGGCTGGACCAGCCCGAGGTTGATCCGCACCGAGTCGAAGAACTGGACCTCGCCGATCTCCCCGCCGTGCACCAGTTCGCGGATCCGGCGCACCACGGGCGTGTAGCAGAAGGTGTGGTCGCACATCAGCACCAGTCCGCGTTCCTCGGCGAGCGCCACCAGTTCGGCCGCCTCGGCCGCGGAGGTGGTGATCGGCTTCTCGACGAGGACGTGCTTCCCGGCCTCCAGTGCGGCCCGCACCAGCCGGTAGTGGGCGGCGGCCGGGGTGGCCACCGCCACCGCGGCGACCCGTTCGTCGGCCAGCACCTCGTCGAACGAGGTGGTGGTCCGGACGGTGCTGTACTCGCCCAGCACCCGGCGGGACTTCGCCTCGTCCAGGTCGCAGAGCCAGTGCAGGCGCAGTGCCGGCGTCTGCTGTGCGTTGCGGACCAGGTTCGGGCCCCAGTAGCCGGCCCCCACCACGGCGATCCCGATCCGGTGCACCGGCTCGCTCTCCGGCGGTGCGCCCGGTGTGGGCACGTGCTCGCCGGGCGCCTCGTTGGCGGACTCCGTCTCCGTCATCGCAGGACCCCCCTTGCTCGGCGCCGCGACTCCCCCGTCCCGACGCCCTCAGCGGTCATGGCAGGCAAAGGAGTTGCCAGTACCCCCCCCCGGACGTCCCCACCGGCCGGCCGACCCCTTGGCTCGCTGCTGGAACGCTACCCGCCGCCACCACCGCCCGGGGGTGGATTCGGGAAACCGGGGGACGAGTCGTGACGATGCCGTGCGGATCCGGCCAACGCGGCGTGCCCACCCGTCCGGTGGCCGGACCGGACCGTCCGGCCACCGGGGTCTCCGGCCAAGTGCGCCGCACCCCGGTTGTGCGGTTGTCGGTGCCATTTGACAGGCTTGCCCCGGGCTGGCCCCGCCAGCCCCACTGGTACCGGCAGCACCGGGGAGCGAGAAGGAGGACGACGCCATGACCACCGGGGAACCGGCCGGCCCGCCGCTGCTGCGGCACCACCGCGACAGCCTGCTGCCCGCCGTCGCCGCCGCCCTGTCGCTGAAGGGCGGCGAGGTGCACACCCTGGCCGGCGACAAGTCCGACCGCCGGCCGCTGCTCCATCCGCTGGTCGGCGGCTTCCTGGACGGGCTGCCACCGGAGCACCGGGAGCGGTTCACCGGCCGCTGCCCGGAGGCGGTCCTGCTCTCCCGGTACCTGACCGAGGTGGACGGCCGGCGCTCCAAGCGCGCCTCCCGGAAGCCGATGAGCCTGCAGGAGGCCCGCAAGGCCCTCAAGGGTGCCCGGCTGACCACCGTACGGATCCGCGAGGAGCACGACCCGGCGCACGGCACCCACGCCCCGCCGTGCCGCTCCTGCGCACCGCTGCTCGAACACTTCACCGTGCAGAGCGTCGCCGTCGGCCCGGCCGCCGCGCACTGACCGGCCGTCGACCGCCGGCCGCCCGGCCGCAGGCCGACCGCACGCCCGGACCGTCCCCCGTCCCCGACCCACCGGAGCCCGTCCTGAATCCGCCCAGCCCGCCCCCGCCCCCGCCCCCGCCGTCCACGCTCGCCGGGCCCGCCGTGCGGACCCGCCCGCGCTTCCCGGCCGACGTCGCCGCCGAGCTGAAGGCGGCCGGCTGGCACCCCGGCCGCTGGCAGATCCGGCAGGCCGAGGAGTGGGCCGACACCCTCGTCGGGTACGGCAGCCCGGCCGGCGTCCAGCACTCGGTGTTCCCGGCGGCCGTGGAGGCCTGGGCCGAGTTCGGCGGCCTCGCCTTCGACCTGTCCGGCCCCGGACGACAGCTGGCCCGCACCCCTTTCCTGGTCGACCCGCTGCGCGGGCTGCACCAGCCGCGCACCCTGGCCGACCTGGGCCGCGCACTGGACACCCGGCTCGCGCCGCTCGGCGAGGAGGCGTACGGGCAGGCGCTGCTGGCGGTCGACGAGGAGGGCCGGGTCTACAGCCTGGACCACACCGGGGAGTGGTTCCTGGGCCACGGCGTCGACCAGGCGATCACCGCACTGGTGCTGGGCACCGCCCCCGAGCGGCTGCGCACCCCCGACGAGCCGTAGCCCGCAGCCCGTGGTCCGGGTTCCGGCACTGCCCGGCCCGGCACAGAACGGCCCGGCCCGGCCCGGCCCGGTGGGAGGCTCCCCGGGCCGGCACCGATCCGGGGAGCCTCCCGGGGAGCAGCGGGGAACACCCCGCGCAGCGGGCACCCCCGCGACCGGGCTCAGACCAGCCGGTCCGTCCGGACCGCCAGCCGCGACGGCAGCACCGCCTCCACCCGGAACCCGCCGTCCCGCTCCGGCCCCGCCGAGAAGGTGCCACCCAGCGCGACCACCCGCTCCCGCATCCCGACCAGCCCGTTGCCGCCGCTGGGCAGCGCGGCCGCGGCCCGCTCGCCGCCCGGGCAGGCGTTCACCACGCTGACCCGCACCCCGTTCGGCGCGTACGCGAGCAGCACCGAGACCTGCGCCCCGCCGGCGTGCTTGTGCGCGTTGGTCAGCCCCTCCTGGACCACGCGGTACGCGGTCTGCTCGGCCTCGCCCGTGAACTCCTGCCGGCTGCCGCTGACCGTGAGGGTGACGGCCATCCCGGCCGCCCGCGACTGGTCGACCAGCCGCGGCAGGGCGGTCAGCGAGTCCGGCTCGACCGCCGCCTCGTCGGACATCCGCAGCACCCCGAGGATCTCGCGCAGCTCGTTGAGCGCCTGCCGGCCGACCTCGCCCATCAGCTTGGCGCTCTGCGCCGCCCGGTCCGGGTCCTTGGCCACGATCCGCTCCAGCGCACCGGCGTGCACCACCATCAGCGAGACGCGGTGCGCCACCACGTCGTGCATCTCGCGGGCGATCCGGGTCCGCTCCTCCAGCCGCGCCCGGCGGGCGCGCTCGCGGGCCTGCTCGGCCAGCAGGTCCAGTTCGGTCTCCAGGCCGTGCGCGCGGTCCTTGAGCGACTCGATCAGCCGGCGGCGCGCCCCCACGTACAGGCCGGTCACCACGGGGGCCACGGTCACGCCGACGGACACCAGCATCGCCAGCACCAGCTGGCCCCAGAACGGCGGCTGCTCGACGCCGGAGTCGCCGGGGGTGAGCATCGACAGCAGGATCACCCCGGCCACCTCGGCGTAGGCGAGCGCGGAGAGCGCCACCACCCGCCGTCGGCGCGAGGGCCACTCCCAGGTCTCGGCCAGCGTGTACAGCGCCACCAGCAGCAGCACCATCCCGGGGATCCCGGGCATCACCATCAGCGCGACCAGCACCGGTACGGCCGGCCAGCGGCGGCGCAGCACCAGGGTGCCGCCGGCCAGCGCGCCGAACAGCGCGACCCCGAACATCGCCACGGTCCCGAGGTGGATCCGGGCGCCCAGGAAGGCGACCGAGCTGGCCGCGCACTCCAGCGCCGCGAGGGCGGCCAGGCCGGCGTCCAGGAGGGCGCTGCGCCGTCGCCGCCACCACAAGAACGACCGGTCGTGCGCGCGCTCCCCAGGCGACTTGCTCATGGCTCACAGACTACGGCGCATCACCCGCCCTTCCCCACCCGGTTCCGCCCCGACACCTCGGCGGACCTCAAGTGGTCCAGACCACATACGGGGCCGGGGCATCATGTCCGCCATCCGGCCACCTCTCGGACAGCGACCCTCCCGACGCCTATGCTGATCGCGTCGGACAGCGCGGTCCGCACGCGTCACACCCGCCACACGCGGGCGGACCTGTGACGATGAGCCGTTGCCGAACACCCCACCACCCCGAGGGAGCCAGCCGTGACCGCTCCGGTCCCCACCCCGGCGGACAGCCAAACCGCAGTCGGCTCAGCCGGCCCGGTCGCCGACAACTCAGCCCTGCGCGCGGACATCCGCCGCCTCGGCGACCTGCTCGGCGAGACGCTGGTCCGCCAGGAGGGCCCCCAGCTGCTGGGCCTGGTCGAACAGGTCCGCCTGCTGAGCCGCACCAACGGCGAGGCCACCGCCGAACTGCTCTCCGACATCGACCTGGAGACCGCCGCCAAGCTGGTGCGCGCCTTCTCCACCTACTTCCACCTCGCCAACGTGACCGAGCAGGTGCACCGCGGCCGCGAGCTCGCCACCCGGCGCGCCCGCGAGGGCTCCCTGCTCGAACAGACCGCCGACCAGCTCGCCGAGGCGGACCCCAAGCACCTCCAGGACACCCTCGCCCACCTCGCGGTCCGCCCGGTCTTCACCGCGCACCCCACCGAGGCGGCCCGCCGCAGCGTCCTCAACAAGCTCCGCCGGATCGGCGAACTGCTCGACCGCATCCACCGCGAGGAGATCGCCGCCGGCCTCTCCCACGCCGACCCGGCCCGCACCTCCTCGGCCCGGCGCCAGGCCGACCGCCGCCTCGCCGAGGTCATCGACCTGCTCTGGCAGACCGACGAGCTGCGGATCGCCCGGCCCGAACCCACCGACGAGGCCCGCAACGCCGTCTACTACCTGGACGAGCTGTACCGCGAGGCCGTCCCCGCCGTCCTGGAGGAGCTGCACGAGGAGCTGGCCCGGGTCGGCCTCGCCCTCCCCGACGGCGTCCGCCCGCTGACCTTCGGCACCTGGATCGGCGGCGACCGCGACGGCAACCCCAACGTCACCCCGCAGGTCACCTGGGACGTCCTCAACCTCCAGCACGAGTACGGCATCAAGGACGCCCTCGCCGCCGTCGACGACCTGCGCAACTCGCTCTCCACCTCGGAGCGGCTGGCCGGCGCCTCGGTCGAGCTGCTCGCCTCGCTCAACTCCGACCTCCACCTGCTGCCCGAGCTGAGCCCGCGCTACAAGCGGATGAACGCCGAGGAGCCGTACCGGCTCAAGGCCACCTGCGTCCGGCTCAAGCTGGAGAACACCCGCGAGCGGCTCGCCAACGGCACCCCGCACATCGAGGGCCGCGACTACCTCGGCACCCGCGAGCTGATCGCCGACCTGCGGCTGATCCAGGACTCGCTGCGCGCCCACCGCGGCGAGCTGATCGCCGACGGCCGGCTCGCCCGCGCCATCCGCACCGTCGAGGCGTTCGGCCTCCAGCTCGCCACCATGGACGTCCGCGAGCACGCCGAGGCCCACCACCACGCGCTCGGCCAGCTCTTCGACCGCCTCGGCGAGGAGGCCTGGCGCTACGCCGACATGCCGCGCGAGTACCGGCAGCGGCTGCTCGCCAAGGAGCTGCGCTCGCGCCGCCCGCTCGCCCCGACCCCGGCCCCGCTGGACCCGGCCGGCGCCAAGACCCTGGGCGTCTTCACCACCATCCGCGAGGGCTTCGAGCGGTTCGGCGACGAGATCGTCGAGTCCTACATCATCTCCATGTGCCAGGGCGCCGACGACGTCTTCGCCGCCACCGTGCTGGCCCGCGAGGCCGGTCTGATCGACCTGCACGCCGGGATCGCCAAGATCGGCATCGTGCCGCTCCTGGAGACCACCGACGAGCTCCAGCAGGCCGACCGGATCCTCGACGAGATGCTCTCCGACCCCTCCTACCGGCTGCTCGTCTCGCTGCGCGGCGACATCCAGGAGGTCATGCTCGGCTACTCCGACTCCTCGAAGTTCGGCGGCATCACCACCTCCCAGTGGGAGATCCACCGCGCCCAGCGCCGGCTGCGCGACGTCGCCCACCGGTACGGCATCCGGCTGCGGCTCTTCCACGGCCGCGGCGGCACCGTCGGCCGCGGCGGCGGCCCCTCGCACGAGGCGATCCTCGCCCAGCCCTGGGGCACCCTGGAGGGCGAGATCAAGGTCACCGAGCAGGGCGAGGTCATCTCCGACAAGTACCTCCTGCCCTCGCTGGCCCGGGAGAACCTGGAACTGACCATCTCCGCCACCCTGGCCGCCTCCGCGCTGCACACCGCCCCGCGCCAGGCCCCCGAGGAGCTGGCCCGCTGGGACGCCGCCATGGACCGCGTCTCCGAGGCCGCGCACAACGCCTACCGGGCCCTGGTCGAGCAGGAGGACCTGCCGAAGTACTTCTTCGCCGCGACCCCGGTCGACCAGCTCGCCTCGCTGCACCTGGGCTCGCGCCCCTCCCGCCGCCCCGACTCGGGCGCCGGCCTCGACGGCCTGCGCGCCATCCCGTGGGTGTTCGGCTGGACCCAGTCCCGCCAGATCGTCCCCGGCTGGTACGGCGTCGGCGCCGGCCTCGCCGCCGCCCGCGAGGCCGGCCTCGGCGACGTCCTGGACGAGATGTACGGCCAGTGGCACTTCTTCCGCAACTTCCTCTCCAACGTCGCCATGACGCTGGCCAAGACCGACCTGCGGATCGCCCGCCACTACGTCGAGCAGCTGGTCCCGGCCGAGCTCCACCACGTCTTCGACCAGATCGTGGCCGAGCACGACGTGACCCTGCGCGAGGTCCTCCGGCTCACCGGCGAGAGCGAGCTGCTGGAGCACAACCCGGTGCTCAAGCAGACCTTCACCGTCCGCGACGCCTACCTGGACCCGATCTCCTACCTGCAGGTCGCGCTGCTGCGCCGGCAGCGCGAGGAGGTCTCCACCGGCCGCAACGAGGACCCGCTGCGCGCCCGCGCGCTGCTGCTGACCGTCAACGGCATCGCCGCCGGCCTGCGCAACACCGGCTGACCGGGGCCCGAAGGGCCCCGCGGCACCCGCCGCGGGGCCCTTCGCCGTTCCCGGACCGCGTCAGTCGCGCGGCCGGACCTCGATCACCAGGCTTCCGTACCGGGCCAGGACCTCGGCCCGGGCGGTCGCGGCCTGCTGGGTGACGACCACCACCCCGGCACCGTCCTCCGAGATCCACACGCTGTCGATCACCACGTTCCGCTCCGCCCAGTAGGCGGCGTCCTCCCCCTTGATCCGGTCCGCCAGTCCCCGGAAGTACTTCCGGGAGCCGGGCACGTCCACGAAGGTCACGCCCACACCGAGGTGCGGGACGGTGTCCAGGACGACCTGGTCGAGGCCGCTCCCGGTCGCCCTCATCACGTACACCCGCCCGACGTTCAGGTCCATGCAGACGCCGAACCAGTGCTCCTGGTAGTCCCGGGCGCCGAGCCGCCTGATGTCGGCGGCCACGTCGACCGCGTGGCGGTTGACCTGCCCCCCGCTCGTGCTCGCGCCGGGGAGCGGCGACGCGGGCGGCGTCTGCGGCGAGGAGGAGCCCGGCGGGGTGATGGGCGCCGTCGACGGCGCGTGCGCCTCCTCCCAGGTGGGCAGCCGCATCGAGGCCGGGCCCCCGGGGCAGACGCCGATCGTCCCGGCCGTGTCGGCCGAGGAGCTCGACGCCGACGGCAGCGGCAGGGAGGGCGGCGAACCCGACTGCCCGCCGGGGGCCGACGGGGACGGCACCACCGCTCCGGTGCCGACGCCCGCCCCCGCCGGCCCGGCGGCCCCGACCTCGCCGGCACCCAGCTGCGTCAGCGCCCCCACGCCGACCGCCAGCACCGCGGCTCCCGCGGCGGCCCGCAGCGCCAGCCCCCGGCGTGCCCGGCGCCGCCCGGCGCGCCTGAGGTCCGCCAGCGGGGGGCTCCCCTCCACCCCGCCGGCACTCGCCCCGAGGCGGACGACCAGTTCCTCCTCGAACCGGTCCTCGGCGCCGTCCGTGCTCCCCCGCCCGTTCCCGCCGTCAGCGGCCATGGCCCACCATCTCCTTCTCCGGTTCCAGTCCCTGCCGAAGCGTTCTCATCGCGCGGGCCAGATGGGTCCTGGCCGTGGCCGGTGAACAGCCGAGCTCCTCGGCCACCTGGGCCACCGACAGGTCGGCGTAGTAGCGCAGCACCACGGCCGCCCGCTGACGCGGCGGCAGCGACTTGAGCGCCGCCTCCAGTTGCTCGTCCCGTGCGTCGACCGCCGCCACCGGGGTGTCCGGCAGCAGGGGCGTCAGCACCTCCCGGCGGGTCCGCCGCCAGCGCGACACGTGGGTGCGGACCATCGCCTTGCGGACGTAGCCCTCGGCCGCGCCCGGGTCGCGGATCGCGCCGCGGCGCGCGTACACCCGGGCCAGGGCGTCGTGCAGGAGGTCCCGTGCGTCGTGGACGTCCCCCGTGATCAGGAACGCGCCGCGCAGCAGCGCCTGGTACCGCGCCGCGACGAACTCGTCGAACGGGTCACGCCCGGTGCCGTTCGGCCGCATCGATTCGCGCTTCATGCCAACAGGACGCACCGGCCTACGAAAACGGATGACAGCCCCGGGAAAATGCCGGAGGGGCCGGCGTCCGTCCGCGGACCCGGCCCCTCCCGTCTTCGTCACTCCCCCAGGTCACCCGCGCGCCGGCGCTTGACCCAGAGGGCCGCGCCGCCCGCGGCCACGACCAGGCCGCCGCCGACGGCCAGCAGGCCCGCGTCACCGCCGACCGAGCCGCCCAGCACCGGACCGAACTGCGCCGAGACCGGCTCGGGGGACACCAGGGCCGGGTCCGGGTCCGCCACCGAATCGGCGTGCGCCACGCCGCCGGAGAGCAGCACACCGGCCGCGCCCAGGGCGCCGGCGGTGCCCAGCGCACCCGCCGTGCCCATCCGCCGTCCGAGCTTCCTCAGCCGAACCACCCTGATCCGCCGAAGGCGCCGGACCGGCCGCAAACTCCGCATCGAGAACTCCCCAGAACCCGTTCGCGTACTGGCCCGACGCTATCCGATCGGCACAGTCTTCTCACACCTATTCAGGTTTGGACGACCAAGCGTTGCACGACCGTTGTGCAGTGCTACCACCCGTTCACACGGAGTACCCCGGTCGCCCTCGCCGCCGGAGCCCCGCCGGAAGGCCCCCGCCGCGGCCCGGCGCGCCCCTCCCGGCGGGGTCAGGAGTTGTACGTCGACTGGGCCCGCTCCAGCCCCTCCGAGAGCAGCGCCTCCACGGCGTCCGCCGAGCGGTCCACGAACCACTCCAGCTCCTTGCGCTCGGTGGCGGAGAAGTCCTTCAGCACGAAGTCCGCGACCTCCATCCGGCCCGGCGGGCGGCCGATCCCGCAGCGCACCCGGTGGTACTCGGGGCCCAGCGACTTGGTGATCGACTTCAGCCCGTTGTGGCCGTTGTCCCCACCGCCCAGCTTCAGCCGGAGCGCCGCGTAGTCGATGTCCAGCTCGTCGTGGACGGCCACCAGCGCCGAGGCCGGCGCCTTGTAGAAGTCCCGCAGCGCGGTGACCGGGCCGCCGGAGAGGTTCATGAACGACATCGGCTTGGCCAGCACCACCCGGTGCCCGCCCAGCCGCCCCTCGGCCACCTGGGCCCGGCTCTTGTGCGCCTTGAACTTGGCGCCCATCCGCTGCGCCAGCAGGTCCACCACCATGAACCCGATGTTGTGCCGGTTCCTGGCGTACTGCTCCCCCGGGTTGCCCAGCCCCACCACCAGCCAGGGGCCCTCGTACACGTCCTCGCTCATCCCACCGCTCCTCGTGGTCATCTGCACCGCCATCTTCCCGGACGCACCGCTGCCCCGGCCGCTCCCAGTACGGGGAGCGACCGGGGCAGCGGTCTCAAGCTGTTCGACAGGCCGGCCGGGCCGGCTGTCGGGAAGCCTGCCGAAAGGCTCAGGCCTCGGCGCCGGCCTCGGCCTCGACGGCCTCGTCCTCGGCCGGGGCGGCCTGGGCGGCGATGACCTGCAGCACGACGGTGTCGGCCTCGACGGCCAGGGTGACGCCGGCCGGCAGGGTGATGTCCTTGGCGTGGATGGAGGCGCCGGCCTCCAGGCCCTCGACGGAGACGGTGACGGCCTCGGGCAGGTGAGTGGCCTCGGCCTCGATCGGCAGGGCCTGCAGGACGTGCTCCAGCAGGTTGCCGCCCGGGGCCAGCTCGCCCTCGGTGTGGACCGGGATCTCGACGGTGACCTTCTCGCCGCGCTTGACCAGCAGCAGGTCGACGTGCTCGATGGTGCGCTTGATGGCCTCGCGCTGGACGGCCTTCGGCAGCACGTACTCGTCCTTGCCCTCGATCGGCACGACCAGCAGGGCGTTCGGGGTCTTCAGGGCCATCATCAGGTCGTGGCCGGGCAGGTTCAGGTGAACCGGCGCGTGGCCGTGGCCGTAGACGACACCGGGGACGAAGCCGGCACGGCGGGCGCGACGGGCGGCACCCTTGCCGAACTCGGTGCGGGTCTCAGCGGCAAGGCGGATCTCGGACACGACTGCACTCCTCGTGAAAGCTGGCGCGGGGGTGCAGGCAACGCGAAAAACCGCCGGGACCACACCCTCATAACATTCGGGGGTCACTCGGCGGCGCAACGACTTCTGCCGGAGCCCGGATGAATCCGGCGCCGGCAGCGCGTCGATCACGGAGCGGGCACCCGGCAAGCAGGCACACGGCATCCCTCGCCGAGCAGTTTCACGAGTCTAACCGGACCGGTGGCCTCTCGCGAAATCGGCGGCGGCCCCGGTCCCTGGGGGACCGGGGCCGCCTGCACGGGGCTTGGTCGGTGCACGCCCGTGAAGGTCAGTGCACACCCTCGAAGAGGCTGGTGACCGAGCCCTCCTCGAACACCTCGCGGATGGCGGCCGCGATCGACGGGGCGATCGACAGCGTGGTGACCTTGTCCAGCTGGAGCGAGGCCGGGGTCGGCAGCGTGTTCGTGAACACGAACTCGCTGACCCGCGAGTTCTTCAGCCGGTCGGCCGCGGGGCCGGAGAGCACGCCGTGGGTGGCGGCCACCAGGACGTCCGCGGCGCCGTTCTCGAACAGCGCGTCGGCGGCGGCGCAGATCGTGCCGGCGGTGTCGATCATGTCGTCGACCAGGACGCAGACGCGGCCCTTGACGTCACCGACCACCTCGGCCGAGAGGATGGTGTTGGCCTGCGTCATGTCGCGGCGCTTGTGGATGATCGCCAGCGGCGCGTCCAGGCGGTCGCACCACTGGTCGGCCACCTTCACCCGGCCGGCGTCCGGCGAGACCACGGTGAGCTTCGAGCGGTCGACCCGCCCGCCCACGTAGTCGGCCAGCAGCGGCAGCGCGAACAGGTGGTCCACCGGGCCGTCGAAGAAGCCCTGGATCTGCGCGGTGTGCAGGTCCACGGCCATCAGCCGGTCGGCGCCCGCCTGACGCAGCAGGTCGGCGACCAGACGGGCCGAGATGGGCTCGCGGCCGAGGTGCTTCTTGTCCTGGCGGGCGTACCCGTAGAACGGCAGGATCGCGGTGATGCTCCGGGCCGAGGCCCGCTTCAGAGCATCGATCATGATCAGCTGTTCCATGATCCACTGGTTGATGGGAGCCGTGTGGCTCTGCATCACGAAGCAGTCGGCACCGCGAGCCGACTCCAGGAAACGGACGTAGATCTCACCGTTGGCGAAGTCCAGGGCCTTGGTCGGGACGAGCTCCCCACCCAGCGACGCGGCCACCTCCTTCGCCAGCTCGGGGTGGGCACGGCCGGAGAAGAGCTTCAGCTTCTTCTCGCCCGACGTCGTGATCCCGCTCACTGCCACCGTCTCCTCGCGTTGCTGACGCTGAACCCGTCCGCACCGCGCGGGCAGGCGTGAGCCTGCCGGCGAGAGGGGTCGGGGGAATTGTCGGTACGCCTGGACACGGGCGGTAGGCCCTGTGGCGCACGCATGACCCCAAGGTTACGCGCCCGCACAGAAACCGTCCGCCCCGGGACCATCTGCCGGACCGGCACCCGACCGGTCAGGACCCCGCGGGAGCCTCTCCGCCGCCGCCCGCGGCAGCGGCCGCCGCCTGCGCCGATGCGGTTCCCGGGCGCTTGCGCTCGACCCAGCCGGCGATGTTCCGCTGCTGCGCCCGGCTCACTCCGAGCGCGCCGGCGGGGACGTCGTTGGTGATCACCGAACCGGCCGCGGTGTAGGCACCGTCACCGATCGTCACGGGAGCGATGAACATGTTGTCGGAACCGGTGCGGCAGTGCGCCCCGATCACCGTGCGGTGCTTGTTGACCCCGTCGTAGTTGACCGTGACCGAGGCCGCGCCGACGTTGGTGCCCTCGCCGATGGTGGCGTCGCCGATGTAGGAGAGGTGCGGCACCTTGGCGCCCTCGCCCAGCTCGGAGTTCTTCACCTCGACGTAGGTGCCCGCCTTGGACTTCCGGCCCAGCTTCGCGCCCGGCCGCAGGTACGCGTACGGGCCCGCGCTGGCGAAGTCGCCGACCTCGGCGCCGTCGGCCGTGGTGTTGCTCACACGCGCGCCGGCGCCGATCCGGGTGTCCTTGATCGTCGAGTTCGGGCCCACCTCGCAGCCCTCGCCCAGGTGGGTGACGCCCTGCAGCTGGGTGTTGGGCAGCACCACCGCGTCCGGCTCGTACGACACCTGGACGTCGAACCAGGTGGTCGCCGGGTCCACCACGGTGACGCCGGCCCGCATCGCGCGCTCCAGCAGCCGGTCGTTGAGCAGCCGGCGGGCGTGGGCCAGCTGCACCCGGTCGTTGATGCCGAGGATGTCCCGGTAGTCGGCGGCGACGACCGCGCCCACCCGGTGACCGGCCTTGCGCAGGATCTCCAGGGTGTCGGTCAGGTACTCCTCGCCCTGCACGTTGTCGGTGGTGACCTCGGCGAGCGCCCGCACCAGCAGCTCGGCGTCGAAGGCGAAGACGCCCGAGTTGATCTCGTCGATCGCCCGCTGGGCGTCCGAGGCGTCCTTCTCCTCGACGATCGCCGCGACCGCGCCGTCCACGCCGTCCCGCAGGATCCGGCCGTAGCCGAAGGGGTCCGGCACCACGGCGGTCAGCACCGTGACGCCGTTGCCCTGCCCGGTGTGGGCGTCGGCCAGGGCGCGCAGCGTCTCCCCGGTCAGCAGCGGCGCGTCCCCGGTGGTGACGATCACCGTGCCGTCCAGCGCGACCCCGTCGGCGGTCAGCGCCTCCAGCGCCGTCCGCACGGCGTGCCCGGTGCCGTTCTGCTCCTCCTGCACGACGGCGCGGGCCTGCGGGTGACGGGCCGCCAGGTGCTCGCGGACCTTCTCCCGGAGGTGGCCGATCACCACGACCAGGTGGCCCGGCGTCAGTTCCTCCGCCGCCGCCACCGCATGGCCGACCAGCGACCGGCCGCACACCTCGTGCAGCACCTTCGGCAGGCTGTTCGACTTCATCCTGGTCCCGCCACCGGCGGCGAGCACGACAACGGCGGCAGGCGAATTGGCACTCACGGGGGGAGGCTCCTCATTCGGTTCACAGAGAGGGCAGAGCAGCCCGGCCGGGACACAGGCCGGTCGCCTTCGCACAGTCCGCCGGACAGCCCAGACAATACCGGCGGTCGGGTGACACGCGCAGTCGAGGCGTGGGGGGGTGGCTCCGCCGCTAGGATTCGAACCCAGACAAAGGCCTCCAAAGGGCCCTGTGCTGCCATTACACCACGGCGGACAGTCGCTCAAACCCTACCCGAGTCGACCTCGTCCTGGGTATCGACTGTGCCAATCCGCCGGCCCCCGATCCGGCGGCGGCGACCGGCGCCCCGGGGCTCGGTGATGGCCAGGCAGCCGCGGTGCCCGTCACCGGCGTTCCTCCCCGCGGGCCCCTCTCGGACCTCCCTCGGGCCGCTCGCGAACCTCCCGCAGGTCGTTCGCGGGCCACTCGCGGACACGGTCCACCCGGTCGCGACGATCCGCGCGCGACGCGTGCGGACACGGGACGAATCCGGACGTCATCCATCCAGTCGGGTGAATTCACTCAAGCGCCGCCCGGCGGCGTATTCCCTTGGCGGCGGAGCACAACCTACGATTCCGTAGGTTACGGGAACGTAGCCTGTGTCCCCATCCCCACACCGCTCCTCCTCACCTCACCTCACCCGTCCCCACCTCACCCGACGTCTCCCCCCTGATTCGTCCTCTCCCCTCAAGGGACGCCCATGACCATCCAGGCAGGCGAGGCGCGCGCCGACTCCACGCGCTCCACCGCCACCCCCCACTCCCCCGAACAGCACCCCGCCCCGCCCCGGCTCTCCGCCACCCGCGGCGGGGAACGGCAGGGCCCCGCCGAGCGGATCGCCCTCGGCCTCTTCATCGCCGTCCCGTTCGCGGCCCTGGTGGCCGCCGTCCCGGTGGCCTGGGGCTGGGGGCTCGGCTGGACCGACCTCGCGATCGCCACCGTGATGTACTTCCTCACCTGCCACGGCATCACCGTCGGCTACCACCGCTACTTCACCCACGGCGCCTTCAAGGCCAACCGGCCGCTGCGGATCGCCCTCGCCGTCGCCGGCTCACTGGCGATCGAGGGGCCGCTGGTGCGCTGGGTGGCCGACCACCGCAAGCACCACCGGTACAGCGACAAGGACGGCGACCCGCACTCGCCCTGGCGCTACGGCGAGTCCGTCCCGGCCCTGCTCAAGGGCCTCTGGTGGGCCCACATGGGCTGGCTCTTCGACGAGGAGCAGACCCCCCAGCTCAAGTACGCGCCGGACCTCGTGAACGACCCGGCCATAAGGCGGATCTCCCGGCTGTTCTGGCTCTGGACCGCCATCTCGATGCTGCTGCCGCCGCTGGTCGGCGGGCTGGTCACGCTCTCCTGGCAGGGCGCGCTCTCCGCCTTCTTCTGGGGCTCGCTGGTCCGGGTGGCGCTGCTGCACCACGTCACCTGGTCGATCAACTCGATCTGCCACGCGGTCGGCCACCGGCCGTTCCGCTCCCGCGACCGCTCCGGCAACGTCTGGTGGCTGGCCGTCCTCTCCTGCGGCGAGTCCTGGCACAACCTGCACCACGCCGACCCGACCTCGGCCCGGCACGGCGTCCTGCGCGGGCAGGTCGACTCCTCGGCCCGGCTGATCCGCTGGTTCGAGCTGGCCGGCTGGGCCCGGGACGTCCGCTGGCCGGACGCACAGCGGATCGCCGCCCGCCGCGCCGCATGAGGGCTCGCCTGCAGCATGATGTAGGGGTGAACGGGAGCAGCGCAGACAGCACAGGCGGCCACCAGAGCACGCGGACGGACGCGGCGCCCGATCCGGCGCAGGCCCGTCCGCGCGCCGCCGCCGGGGCGGACGGCGCCGCGCCGGCACCGCGCCGCCGGGGCGGCCGGGTCCGGATGACCGGCAAGGAGCGGCGGGAGCAGCTGCTGGAGGTCGGCCGCATCGTGTTCGCGGAGCGCGGCTACGACGGCACCTCGGTGGAGGAGATCGCCGAGCGGGCCGGGGTCTCCAAGCCCGTGGTGTACGAGCACTTCGGCGGCAAGGAGGGGCTGTACGCGGTGGTGGTCGACCGCGAGATGCAGCTGCTGCTGGACATGGTGACCGGGGCGCTGACCGGGGGGCACTCGCGGGAACTGCTGGAACAGGCCGCGTTCGCGCTGATGGACTACATCGACACGTCGACGGACGGCTTCCGGATCCTCGTCCGGGACTCCCCGGTGGCCCAGTCGACGGGCACCTTCGCCTCGCTGATCAGCGACATCGCGACGCAGGTGGAGGACATCCTCGGGCTGGAGTTCAAGGCGCGGGGGTTCGACGCCCGGCTCGCCCCGATGTACTCGCAGATGCTGGTGGGGATGGTCGCACTGACCGGCCAGTGGTGGCTGGAGGTGCGCAAGCCGGAGAAGGCCGAGGTGGCCGCCCACCTGGTGAACCTGGCCTGGCACGGCTTGGAGGGGATGGAGCGGCACCCCAAGCTGGTCGGCGAGCGCAAGGCCTGAGCCGGCTCAGCCCCGCCTGACCGCGACGGCGAAGATCCGGCGGAACGGGAAGACGGTGCCGTGCGGCCCGGCCGGGTAGGCCTCGCGAAGCAGCGCACCGTACTCGGCCAGGAAGGCCGCCCGGGCGGCCGGGTCGGTGAGCCGGGTGAGCACGGGCCGCAGTGCGGTGCCCTTGACCCACTCCAGCACCGGGTCCTCGCCGGTGAGCAGGGTGCTGTAGGTGGTCTCCCAGACGTCGGCGGTGCAGCCGGCGTCGGCGAGTGCGCGGAGGTACTCGCCTGGCTCGTGGACCCCGGCCCGGGTGGCGTTCCCGCCGAGGGCCCCGCGCCAGCGCGGGCTGCGGCGGAGTCCGGCGAGCAGCAGGTGACTGGGGGAGTCGAAGTTGCCGGGCACCTGGAAGGCGATCACCCCGCCGGGCTTGAGCGCCGCCGCCCAGCGCGGCAGCAGGTCGAGGTGCCCGTCCGCCCGCCCTTCCCCGCTCCCCGCGTCCGGCGTGCCCGCGTCGCCCGCCTCGCCCGCGACCGACGAGGAGGACCCCGGTGCGGGCCGGCCTCCCGCGTCGAAGCCGATCCACTGCAGGGCCGCGTTGGAGACGATAAGGTCGGGCGCCGCCCCGGCCGGGTCGTAGTCGGCCGCGTCGGCGAGCAGGTAGTCGGCGGTGGGCTCGCCTGCCTCGGTGCGGGCGGCGGCGAGCATCTCGGCGGAGTTGTCGATCCCGGTGATCCGCGCCTCGGGCCAGCGCTCGCGGAGGACGGCGGTGGAGTTGCCGGGTCCGCAGCCGATGTCGAGGACGGTCGGCGCGGGTTCGTTCGGCAGGGCGGGGACGCGGGCGAGCAGGTCGCGCAGCGGACGGGTCCGTTCGTCGGCGAAGCGCAGGTACTGGTCGGGGTCCCAGACGGGCGAGGACATGGCCCACCTCTCAAGTATCTCGACATCAAGATATCCAGGCGCAGCTTCCATCCTGGATTTCTCGATGTCAAGAGACTTCACATCGACACAACCCCCGATACACTGATCGTCATGGAGGACGAGGTCGATCGGCTGGTCGCAGCATGGCGCCGAGAGCGCCCCGACCTCGACGTGGAACCACTTGAGGTGCTCAGCCGGGTCAGCCGGCTCGCGCGGCACCTCGACCGTGCCCGCCGGGCGGCCTTCGCCGAGCACGGGCTGGAGCCCTGGGAGTTCGACGTCCTGACCGCACTGCGGCGGGCCGGCTCCCCGTACCAGCTCTCCCCCGGTCAGCTGCTCACCCAGACCCTGGTCACCTCCGGCACCATGACCAACCGGATCGACCGGCTCACCGGCAAGGGCCTGGTCAAGCGGCTGCCCGACCCGGACGACCGGCGCGGGGTCCTGGTCCGGCTCACCGACGACGGGCGCGACCGCGCCGACCAGGCACTCGCCGGACTGCTCGCACACGAGCGCGAGCTGCTCGCCCAGCTGACCGGCACCCAGCAGGGCGAGCTCGCCGGACTGCTCCGGCAACTGGTCGCACCCTTCGACAACATCCCCTGATCCGACGGGAGCACGCCTGACGGCCCGTCCGGGCGGGGCGCACCCGGGACCACCCGCGGGACGGGCTCAGAACCCGTCCGGGTAGGGCGTGCTCAGCGCCGGGACCGGGGCGGGCGCGGGCTCCGGGGTCCGGTAGCCCGGCAGCAACGCGGCCAGCCGGCGGCGCACCTCGTCGTCGCTGTTCACCGCCGCCGCCTCGTACAGCCCGGTCAGCCCGCCCGCGAGGTCCTCCGGGCCGGAGCCGGACTCGGCCAGGGTCGCGTAGATCCGGGCGTGCGCGGTCGGCAGCCGCTCCTCCCCCTCGGAGAACAGCGCCTCGTTGAGCTTCTCGCCGGCCCGCAGCCCGGTGTAGCGGATCTCCACCTCGTCCCGGGCCAGCTGCACCTGCTCGGCGAAGTTGTGCACCAGGTCGACGATCCGCACCGGCTCGCCCATGTCCAGCACGAACACCTCGCCGCCGCGCGCCATCCGGCCCGACTCCAGCACCAGGCCGACGGCCTCCTCGATGGTCATGAAGAACCGGGTCACATCGGGATGGGTGATCGTCACCGGGCCGCCGCTGCGCAGCTGTTCGGCCAGGACCGAGAGCAGCGAGCCCCGCGAGCCGAGCACGTTGCCGAACCGGACGGCGGAGAACACCCCGGTGCCGAGGTTGCGCGCGTCCCGGGCGTTGGCCTGGACGATCAGCTCGGCCAGCCGCTTGCTGGCGCCGAGCACCGACGTCGGGTCGGCCGCCTTGTCCGTGGAGATCAGCACGAACCGCTCCACACCGGTGGCCAGCGCCGCCTCCACCAGGTGGTCCGTGCCGAGCACGTTGGACTTCACCGCCTCGCTGGGGTGGCGCTCCAGCAGCGGGAGGTGCTTGTGCGCGGCGGCGTGGAACACCACCTCGGGCTTGAGGTCGCGGAAGATCTGCTGGATCCGCGGCCGGTCCCGGATGTCGGCGATCACCAGCGACTCGTCGGTGAGCAGGGCCTCGCCCCAGATCTCCAGCTGGAGCCGGTGCAGGTTGGACTCGTCGTGGTCGAGCATGTAGAGCGCGCTGGGGTTGAACGCGTGGACCTGGCGGCAGAGTTCGCTGCCGATCGAGCCGCCGGCGCCGGTCACCAGCACCCGCCGGCCCTCGATCACGTCCCGGACGTCCGCCGAGACCACGTGCACCTCGTGCCGGCCGATCAGCCGGTTGACGTCCAGGCTGCGCATGTCCGAGCCGACCACCTCGCGGCGGAGCGCGGCGAGGAAGGACGGCAGGTAGCGGACGGCGGCGCCGGCCGCGGCGGCGGCGGTGGCCAGCGCCCGGACCCGCTGCGGGGCGAGGCCGGGGATGGCCAGCGCGACCACCTGGACGCGGTGCCGGACGGCGAGCGCGGTCAGCTCGGCGAGGGTGCCGAGGACGGGGACGCCGTCCACCGACCGGCCGGCCTTGGCCGGGTCGTCGTCGAGCAGGCCGATCGGGGCGAGGCCGAAAGCGGGTGTCCGGCCGAGGTCGCGGACCAGGGCGGTGCCGGCCGCACCGGCGCCGACCACCAGGGTGCGCAGCCCCGTCGGCGGGGCCGCCTCGGTATACGAGGCCGGTCGTGGGGCGCCCGGGATCTCGTCCGGGGCGTTCACGCCCCCGTTCGCGCCCTCCTGGGCCGTGTTCGGGCGTGCGGAAGTGCTGTGCGACGACATGTGTCCTCCGGAGTTCCCTGACCTGACGGACCTGAGCCGGTGCGGCGGTGACACGGGCGGATCAGCCGGCGCCGGGAGCTGTGGTCGTGGCGACGGACGACGGGGCTGCGGGAGCGGCGGGCTCGGACGGGCTGACACCCGCCCGGCGGGCCACCGCGACGGCGGCCAGGGTGGAGTGCACCCCGAGTTTGCCGAGGACGTTCTGCATGTGCGTGCGCACGGTGTGCGGGGAGAGGTAGAGCCGCTCGGCGACGGCCTGCCGGCCGAGTCCGGCGACCATGCAGCGCAGGATCTGCTTCTCCCGCGGGGTGAGCGTGTCGACCAGGCGCTCGCTCTCGGTGCGGTCCCGGCGCGCGGTGGTGAGCTCGCGGATGACGCCGGTGAGCAGGGCGGGCGGCACGTGCGTCTCGTCCCGCAGCACACCCCGGATCACCGCCAGCAGCCTGGCCAGCGAACTCTCCTTCGCCACCCAGCCCGTGGCACCGGCGTGCAGGGCGCGGGCGGCGCGGTGCGGGTCGTCGGCGGTGGCCAGGACGATCGCCCGCAGCCCGGGGTGGTGGCGGCGGACCCGGGCCAGCAGGGTGATGCCGTCGGGTACGGGAGCGGTGGCCGACGGTGCCGCGGGGATGCCCGGGGCGGCCTGGGGCACCGGATGGGGCTCCGCCGGGTGCGGGGCGGCCGGGTGAGCGGACGGACGCGGGGCGGCCGGGTAGCGGCCGGCGGGCGTCCCGGCGGTTGTGCCGCCGATGCCGGACGGTCCGGCGCTCCCGGGTGGTCCGGCGGGGCCGGACGTTCCTGCGGTCTGGGCGCCCGACGCACCGGGGACGGCGGCCGGACGGCGGGGCGACGGCACGGCGACGGGCCTGCGGCGGAGGACTTCGGGCGGCGGGTCGACACCGGGCTGCCGGGGCCTGCGCGCGGCCGCCCCCGCCTCTGCGACTCCCAGGTCCGCGTCGACCAGGACCACGTCGAAGGCGCGTCCCTCGGTGGCGGCACGTTCCAGTGCGCGCTCCGCGGCGGCCGCGCTGCCGGCCGCGCCGACCTCGACATCGGGCTCCGCGGCGAGCGCCGCGGCCAGCGCCTCGGCGAAGATCCGGTGGTCGTCGACCACCAGGACGCGGATCCGTCCCATCGTCACTTCCCCCCTGCTCAGCTCCGGCCCGCGTTCCGGGGCGGCGCCCCGGTCCTGCCGCCGCCGTCCGGGCACTCCCGCGCCGCCACCTCCCGGGTGCCCCGGAAGGGCCGAGGTGCCGGCCCCCACCGGTACCGGAATCAGCGTACGGGGTGGGCGCCGACTCGGTGGGGGTTTGGTGAAGTTTCGTCAGGAGGTGCGAAATTGGCGTGACTTGGTGCCTCTTCGGCCACCCTTGCCCTCGGCGGGAACGCCGGAGCGCCGCCCCCGGCGTGCGGGGGCGGCGCTCCGTCCGTACCGTGCCCGGCGTGCCCGGTGTGCCTGCCGGGGCTGCGGGGGCCTGTTCGGCCGGCCGGACCTACTGGCCGTTCTTCTCCAGGGTGAACTTCCAGGCGTCGGCGACGATGTCGTCCAGGTTCGGGCGGCGCGGCGTCCAGCCCAGCTCCTTGTGGGCGCGCTCGGCCGAGGCCACCAGGACCGCCGGGTCGCCGGCGCGGCGGCCGGAGACCTGCACCGGGATCTCCCGGCCGGTCACGCGCTTGACCGACTCGATCACCTCGCGGACCGAGAAGCCGCTGCCGTTGCCGAGGTTGCAGATCAGGTGCTCGCCCGGCTTGGCCGCGTCCAGCGCCAGCAGGTGGGCGTCGGCCAGGTCGGCGACGTGGATGTAGTCGCGGATGCAGGTGCCGTCCGGGGTCGGGTAGTCGTCGCCGTACACCGCGATGTGCTCGCGCTGACCGAGCGCCGCCTGGAACACCAGCGGGATCAGGTGCGACTCGGGGTCGTGCCGCTCGCCGAACGAGACTCCGGAGGAACTGGCGTACGCACCGGCCACGTTGAAGTAGCGCAGCGAGACGGCGGCCAGGCCGTGGGCGACGGCCTCGCTGGTGATCAGGTGGTCGACGGCCAGCTTGGTGGCACCGTAGGTGTTGGTCGGCGCGGTGCGGGCGGTCTCGGCGATCGGCACGGCCTCCGGCTCGCCGTAGGTGGCGGCGGTGGAGGAGAACACCAGCTTGCGCACGCCCGCCGCGCGCATGGCGCTGATCAGCTCCAGCGAGCCGGCCACGTTGTTGCGCCAGTACTTCTCCGGGTCCGCGACCGACTCGCCGACCTGCGAGGAGGCGGCGAAGTGCAGGACACCGTCGAAGGAGGCGTCCAGCACCTTGCCGGCCTCCTGGATCCGGCCCTCGACGAACTCGACACCGGCGGGCACACCCTCGCGGAAGCCGGTGGAGAGGTCGTCCAGGACGGTCACCTGGTGCCCCGCCTCCAGCAGGTGGGCGGCCACCACGCTGCCGACATAGCCGGCGCCACCCGTGACCAGGTACTTACTCATGCTCGACCTCCAGCGGACGATGGTCCGCCGCCGTCGGCGGGCCATCGGAGACGTACGTACGACTGCGGCCTATTCTCCCTGGCCCCCGGGGGTGCTCCGGACCATCGGGGCACCCTCCCCGTGTCCGCTTCGACCCGATTCGGCCCGCCCGTACGGCCCGCGTCCACCCCTGCGACACCTCGGGCTCCGCGCACCGGCCGCACGGCGCGCGCCGTGCGGCCGCGCGCCGGTCCCGCACGCCGCGCGGGCGCGCGTCCCCGCGACCGCCGCCGCCCTCAGGGCCGGGCCATCCGGTCCAGCAGACCGGTGCGCGCCGCCACCGCGGCCGCCTCCAGACGCGTCCGCGCGCCGAGCTTCATCAGCACCCGCTGGACGTGCGTCCGCGCCGTGCTCGCGGCGATCCGCATCCCCGCCGCGATCGCCGCGGTGTCCTCACCGTCCGCGATCCGGGCCAGCACCTGCACCTCGCGCCGGGTCAGCAGCCGGAGCAAGCGCACCGCCTCGTCGTCCGGCTCGGCCGCCGGCCTGAGCAACTGGTCGAAGGCCCCCCGGAGCACCTCCACGGCGACCGCCGCCTCACCCGCCCGGGCCCGCGCGATGGCCCGCTCGACCACCTCGATCCGCTCGTCGCTCGGCACGTAACCGGCCGCCCCTGCCGCGAACGCCCCGGCCACACCGCGCAGTTCACCGACCGGACCGAGCACGATGACGGCCACCTCGGGCCGCTCCCGGCGGATCCGGCGCAGCCCTTCGAACGCCCCCGGATCAGCCGGCGCGGCCACGCCGAGCAGACACACCTCCGGCCGCCGGCCCACCACCAGATCGGCCGCCGAACCGGCCGGCGAGCCGACCGCGAGCACCCGGTGGCCGCGCAACTGGAGCGCGGTGGCCAGCGCCTCCGCCAACAGCCGGTGGTCGTCGACCACCACGAGTCGAACACCCATGAGGCCCTCCAGGTCGGCGTCCGGCCCGCACCCCCACCCGGTCGGGGCAGGCGGCCGATGACGCACCATCACAGCGCATTCCGTACCCGACTCGCTAGGCCGTCTCACCGCCACCACGGGGGCGGACACACGAAAAAGACCCCCGCCAGATGGCGGAGGTCCTTTGCCGAGCCCCCATGCGGAATCGAACCGCAGACCTTCTCCTTACCATGGAGACGCTCTACCGACTGAGCTATAGGGGCCTGTTCACTCTGTTCCCGCTCGCTCGCTGACCGCTTGCTCGCTCGAACAAGGAAGACATTACACGGCCCGGGACCGGAAAGGGAAATCGACCCGGGCCGGTGATCGCCGTGCTCACCCCTCCCCGTGCACCCGGTCGGACCCCTCCCGCGCGGCCGCCAGGCCGCTCGGCGGACCCCGCCGCCACCGACCCCGCGATTGCCGCCGCCATCGCCGCCGCCGCGCGCTACGCCGCCGGATCCGCCCCAGCCCCCGCCCCCAGGCCCGGCGCCCGGCGGCGCCCGCCGTGGGCCCCGGCCACCGCCAGGTCCGTCCCGCTCGTCTCCGGCAGCAGCCGCAGACAGAGCAGCGCCACCACCCCCCACGCCGCCAGGTACCAGCCGACCGGCTCCGCCGTCCCGTACGCCTCCGTCAGCCTGGTCGCGATCAACGGAGTCGTCGCCCCGCCCACCACCCCGCCCAGGTTGTACGTGAGCGCCGCCCCCGTGTACCGCACCCGGGTCGGGAACAGCTCCGGCAGGAACGCCGCCAACGGCCCCAGCAGGCACCCCAGCACCACCATCGCCCCCGCCAGCGCGACGAACATCAGCGGCCGCCGCACCGTCTCCAGCAGCGGGAACAGCACCAGCGCCCACGCCACCGCCAGCACCGTCGCCCCCTGCAGCGTCCGCCGCCGCCCCCACTCGTCACTGCGCCGCGCACTCAGCCACACCGTCACGCCCTTCCCCACCGCGCCCGCCAGCAGCATCGACAGCACCAGCGTGCTCGGCACGCCGAGACCCGTCGTGGCGTACGCCAACGCGTACGTGGTGGTCAGGTAGAACAGCGCGTACCCCACCGTGATCGCACCGCAGCCGACCAGCACCGTCCGCCAGTGCCCGCGCAACACCTCCACCACCGGCGCCCGCTCCACACCCGTACGCGCCTCCCCCTTGAACAGCGGCGTCTCCTCCACCCGCAACCGCACGAACAGCCCCACCGCCACCAGCGCCAACGACGCCAGGAACGGCACCCGCCAGCCCCAGGAACGGAACGCCGCCTCGTCCAAACCCAGTTGGAGCGCCAGGAAAACCCCGTTGGCCAGCACGAACCCGCTGGTCGGCCCCAACTGCAAGTAGGCCCCGTACCGCCCGCGCTGCCCGGCCGGCGCGTTCTCCGCCACCAGCAGCGCCGCGCCGCCCCACTCCCCGCCCAGCCCCACCCCCTGGCAGACCCGCAGCACCACCAGCGCCACCGGCGACCACCACCCCCACACGTCGAACCCCGGCAGCAGCCCCACCGCCGCCGTCGACAGCCCCATCAGCAGCAGCGACACCACCAGCGTCGTCTTCCGCCCCAGCCGGTCCCCGAAGTGCCCGAACGCCACCGCCCCCAGCGGCCGCGCCAGGAACGCCACCGCGTACACCGAGAACGCCGCCAACAGCGCCCCCACCGTGCCCAGTTCGGGAAAGAACACCCCGCCGAAGACGAGCGCCGCCGCCGTCCCGTAGATGAAGAAGTCGTAGAACTCGATCGCCGTGCCGATCAGCGCCGCAGCCGCAGCCCGCCGCATCTGTCCCTTCGCACCCATACCACCACCCTGACGACCACCCCACCCCCCGGACCAGCACCCACCCGGGTGACACCAGCGCCCTCAGCCCGCCACGCGCCGCCCCGCACGCCGGTCCCCAACCCGCCCCGCGGGGACGGGACATCCCCGCTGGAGCCGCTCAAGGCCCCGGGACACGCCCCGGGCGGTGGAACTACCGCGCGTACGGGTTGTCACCCGGCAGAACCGACGGAGGCCCGTACGACGGCGGAGGCGGAACCTCACCCGGCACGCCGGACGGCTGCACCGGCACCGCGACCGGCACCTGCCGCCCCGCCGCCCGCCGCCGCCTCACGAACACCACCACACCGACCACCAGCACCAACACCAGTCCCCCGGCCACGGCCACCGCGATCGGCACCGCCATACCGGAATCGGACCCCTCCCCGGCCACGGACTGCACCACCGGCCCGCCGACCGGAGTACTCCCCTCCCCGGGCGCGGGCGCAGGCACCGCCGAGGACGCCGCCGGACTCGCCTGAGCCGACGGGGCCGAGGAGGAGGGAGCGGGCGAGGGCCCACCGACCGCCTGCTCCGGAATCGGGTACACATCCGCCGGCCCCGGATCCCCCGGCTCGGTCAGCGCGACTCTCGGCCGCACAATGCCATAGCCGACGATGTCGTTCCGATTGGATCCGTCCGTGGGCTTCCCGGCGGTGTTGATGAGGACACGCGCGACCTGGTTCGCGGTCCATTCCGGATGCGCCGACCACACCAAAGCCGCCGAAGCGGACACCAACGCCGTCGCATCGGACGTACCGTGGCCCTTGCAGTAGCCCGAGGATGCACTGCAGGAGCTGTAGATATCCACGCCGGGCGCAGTGAGGTCAACCTGCAACCCCTGCTCGGATTCCGCCGTCACCATGCCGTTCCGATCAACGGCACCCACACCTAGCACGAGCGGAATCGCCCCCGGGTATTCGACCGGGTTCCCGGCCTGCGCCGAGTTCCCGACACTGGCAACCACCAGTGCCCCCTTGCTGCCTGCATAGGCCACAGCGTTCCTCAAAGCCGCGACATCTGAAGCGCTGGCACCGCCAGCAGAGCTCCCCTGGGAAACACTGATGACCTTCGCGCCCTGGTCCGCGGCATATGTGATTGCCTGTGTGATCTGCCCAAGGAACTCGGCCGAATAGACATCGCTTCCGGAGTTCGAGTTGTTCTTGATTTTCACCGGCAACAACTTGGCACCAGGGGCGAGACCATAGGCCCCCTTGCCACTCATTCCCCTTCCGGTGCCCGCAATAATCCCTGCCATCTGCGTTCCATGGCCGGTCTTGTCGTCCGCGATCCCGCCCGGAAGTCCACTCAGATCCTTTCCGGGAAGAAATTGCCCGGAAAGGTCCGGGTGATCAAGCCTGAACCCACTGTCAATCACCGCAACGGTAATACCCTGCCCCTTGCTGATCTTCCAGATCTCGGCCACCTTCATGACATCGAGGTGCCACTGCTGCTCGCGAATCGACTCCACCGCGACCGCGGGAACCGCCGCCGGACCGGCAACGATCCCCGCCGCCAGCATCGCTGCGGCGATCCCCCGCCCGCGCACCCGTACGTCCGTCCGCCGCATCACAGCTCCCTCGTCGGTCTCCCCGCAGGGCGAGGACACTCCCCGGACAGGTCTGCCCGGCCACCGGGGTGAGCCCAGTGGCCGGGCAGTCGTTCGCTCGTTACTCAACCACGCCAGGGTTGCTCTTCGGAGAACCGCCGGTCCAGGTCTCCTCGTCCTCGTGCAGGTAGTCGGCCCGCCGGCGGCGCTCGCGTCCGCTCCGCTCCGCCGTACCGCCCATCATGCCCGGGCCCATCATGCCGTTCTGGGTCTGACGCGCCCCGCCCTCGGCCGCTGCCCCGGTGGCAGTGGCCCGGTTGCGCAGACCGCTCCCGCCAGGCGTGAACTCCCCGCCGGCCACCGGGCCCTTCTGCCCTCCGACCACACCGCCGCCGGTCGAACCGGGGCCCCGGCCACGCGAGCCGCCCCCGACAACGCCGCCGCCACCATGGCCACCCAGGCCCGGCTGGATGCCGCCGCCCATTCCGCCGAAGCCGCCCTGGCCTCCGGCCCCGCCGGACCGCCCCTGGGCCTCCCTGGCCCCGAAGACCGGACCGGTGGCGCCTCCCGGACCCGACCCACCGCTCTTGGCCGGCGGGTTGCCGCCCCCGATGGTGCTGGCCCGGTTCGGCGGGACCGACCCGCCACCACCCTTGACGGGGACCGGTCCGCCACCGAGAGGACCGGTGCCTCCGAACGGAACAGGCCCGCCACCGGGGTAGAGGCCGGGACCGCCGCCGGGCACCGTCGGGTACCCGGGTCCGCCTCCCTGGGTGTAGGGCGGCACGGGACCGCCTCCGCCCGGACCCACCGGACCGGTCTGGCCGGGCAGGGTCGGTACGGGCGGAAGGCTGTCAAGCCCGGTCGCAGGGCGGTCGGTGGGGTACGGCGGCAGCGGGGACGATCCGGACGCACCCGGGTCATGCGGCAGCGGCACCGATCCACCATCGGCCGACGGGACCGGCGTGACGTGCCCCGGCGAGCCCGTCCCCTGCGGAGCCGATGCGGACGGACGGGGCGTCACGGATCCGCCGCCACCAGCGGCTGGGCTGTAGCCACCACCGCCGTAGCCACCACCGGCCGGGCTGTAGCTGCCACCGCTGTAGCCGGAAGCAACCCTTCGCGAACCACGCGCGGCACTGCCAGAACCTCCAGAGCCCCCTCCGCCACCGGCACCTACCTCGGTCAAGCCACCACGTTCGCCACCGTCCGCTGCCCCCGGCAGATCCGGCAGCTTGAGTCCGTTCAGCTTGGTGGTCGCCGCGTCGTACGCCTGCGCCAGCTTCTCCATCTGGTGGATGGCTTCCTGGTGCGCGGCCTCGACCCGCTTCTGTGCCGCTGCGGCCTCCGCGTAGGAGACCCAGGTCGGGTCTTCCTTCTTCATGATCGCGTCGGTCATCGCGGCCGGGTTTCCGATACCGGCCACGCTCACCGTCGAGGGCTTCAGGCAAGGCTGCTTGGAATGCCGGGACACCGTGTCGATGTCTGTCTTCGGCGGCTCCGGCACGCCGGTCTTGGCGGTGCTCAGCGCCTCGCCGGCCTGGACCATCGCGTCGCCGGCGCCCTTCGAGAACTCGCTGATCATGGCGGCCGACTTGTTCAGGTCGGTGGCCCAGGTCTTGAAGCTCTCGGCGGCCGGGCCTTCCCACTGGATCTGGCCCAGGTGGGCGGCCAGCGCCCGGCTGAGGTCGTCCAGGACCCGGCTGGCTGCCTTGAGTTGGTTGCCCCGGCTGGCCACCTTTGCGGGATCGCTGTTGATGACCATCGACTTGAGCTTGGCGTGCTCGATCCCCTCGAAGTTCGTCCCGCCTGCCATCAGTTGCTCCCCGTGTCGCTGGAACTCTTCCCCCGGACCGTCATCATGAGAAGGAGCCGCCGCCGCCCTGCTTCGGCGCAGGCCCGTTCGGACCGGCCGCCGGGGTGTAGGTGTCGGCGTTCTTCGCGACCGCCTTGGCCGCCGCGGTCTGGTGCTCCTCGTTGCTCCCGTACGTGCCCGCCGTCTGCGCGACCGCCGTGCTCATCTTGGCGATCTGGTCGGCGAAGGCCTTCGAGAGCTGTGCGATGGCCGCGTGCGTCTTGTCGTACGCGGCCATCAGGTCCTTGGACTCGCTGAAGCCGGTGCCGAGGTTCCCCTCCGTCAGCTTCTGCTCCTTGACCTTGTGCTGGGCGGCCTCCGAGCCTTCCAGCGAGGCCAGCAGTGCGTCGACCTTCTTCTTGAAGTTGGTCAGCGTGTCGAGCTCGACCTTGACGTCCTTGGAGCCGAACGCCGCCACCAGTGCGGTGGCGCTGACGTCCACCTGGACCTGGCTGACCGTCCTGCCGATCCAACTGTTGTCGAGCGACCACGACTTCACTTCACCGTTCGGGCCATCCGCCCAGCCCGCGCCGCCCGGTCCAGCCTCGCCTGGCACAGCATTCACCTCTCCCCCGTGCGCGGGGCACCCCCCTGGGCACCGCGCCGCGACACACCGTCAACTACTCGGCCGTGCAGGTTGAACAGGTCCGACGGGTCGCACCGTCCACCCGGCGCGGCCGTCCGCCCCTCGGGACGGATGTCACCCGGTCATGGTAGCCACCGGGCCCGTCGGGCGGGCAGATCCCATGGCCCGCCTGTACGCGATCGGTACGAACTTGACACGTGCGGGGAGCGCCCGCGTACCCCGGCCGCGCCACCCACCAACCGGGGTTCTGCCCCTCCTCCGCTCCTCCCCCTCCCGGCGGCCAAAGGCCCCCGGCGGCCCGGCGGTTAGACTGGCCGGGTCCGGTTCCGCCGGATACGACCTCATCTGCCGCGCAATGTCGCACAGCAGCGATCCGGGCCGCCCCGTCCCCTCCCGGGGCAGGCCCCGCAGCAGATCGGATGCAGCCACGTGACCGCCGCCCCGTCCGCCGAATCCCCCTGGTGGGCCCGTGCCGCCCGGCCGGCGCGTCCGCCGCTGCCGCTGGCGTTGATGGTGCGTGCCGCGTTGGGCATGGCGGTGCCGCTGGCAGCCGGCCTGCTCACGGACCGCGTGGACCTCGGCGTGTTCGCCGGCTTGGGCGCCATGCATGCCACCATGAACGACCGCATCGAGCCGGTCCGGCTGCGCGCGCCGCGGATCGGCGGCGCGATCCTCGCGTCGGCGCTCGGCATGCTGATCGGGTCCGCTCTGCAGCACCTCGGCCCGCCGGCGCTCGCGCTGGGCGCCGCGCTGACCGTCACGGCTTTCGTTTCGGGCGCGTTGAGCGCGACCGGCCCGCGCGGTTCGGCGGCCGGCATGCTGCTGCTGGTCTCCGCCGCGCTGGGCAGCGGCATGCCGTTGCCCGACCCGTGGTGGGCGGCGGCGCCGATGATGCTGGCTGGTGCGGCGTTCGTGGTCCTGTCGGGCCTGCCGTTGCGCAGCTACCGGCTGCCGGGCGCGGATCCGCGCAACCGTGCGCTGGCGGCCGCGTACGACGCGCTGGGCCGGGTGCTGGCCGATCTGGGGACGCCGCGGGGTGCGGCCTCCCGCCAGGTGCTGACGGCCCGGCTGAACCAGGTGCAGGACCTGCTGCCCCCGCCCCACCCCCGTCTTCCGGATTCGCCGCGTACGGTGCGGCTGCGCCGGATGTACGAGGCGGCGCTGGCGGCGACGGAGGCGGCGGCCGGCCTGTTGTGGGCGTGGCGGCCGGTGCCGGCCGAGGTCGCTGCGGTGCCCGCCCGGTTGGCGCGGGCCGTTGAGCGCGGCGGCGGCGAGGTGCCGGTGCCGGACTGGCTGCCGGACACGCCGTCCCGGCGGGCGCTGGACGTGGCGCTGCGGGCGGCCGCGGAGACGGTCGCGGGCCGCGAGGCCACGCTGGGCACCGCGCCCGTGCCGCCGCCGGATCCGTGGCGGCTGCGGGTGCGGCTGCTGTCGCCGGCCTCGGTCCGGTACGGGCTGCGGGTGGCGCTCTGCATCGCGGTCGGCGCGGCCGTCACGGCCGCGCTGCCGCTCAGCAAGAGCTACTGGGTGCCGATGACGATCGCTTTCGTGCTGAAGCCGGACCTCGGCTCGGTGTTCCTGCGTGCGGTGAGCCGCTCGATCGGGACGGTCCTGGGGGTGGCGGTGACGGCGGGCCTGCTCTCGTTGACCACGGACGCCTGGGCGCTGACCGGGATCGCCGCGCTGTGCGTCGCGCTGCTGCCGTACGCGACGGCGGCGCACTACGGGCTCAACACCGTGGTGATGACGCCGATGGCGCTGGTCCTGCTGGAGTTGGGCGGGCAGAGCGGGGCGGCCGAGTTCTGGCCCCGGCTGCTGGACACCGTGCTCGCCAGCGCGATCGTGCTGCTGTTCGGCTACCTGCTGTGGCCGGAGCGCGCGCGTCACCGCATCGAGCCGCGTCTGGTGGCCGCGGCCGCGGCGCTGAAGGACTACCTGGCCTCGGTGGCGCAGCAGGGCGGTCCGGAGCCGCTCGCCGAGGTGTGGTTGCGCCGGACGGCCTATCGGGCGCTGGCCGATGCCCGGGCGGAGGTGGAGCAGGGGTTGTCCGAGCCGCCTCCGACGGGGCGGCTGGCCGCGCGGTGGCTGCCTGCGACGGCGGCGCTGGAGCGGCTGAGCGGTGCGGTGGCGGCGTACGCGGCGCAGCGCCGGTACGGCGGCCGGGTGCCGGATCCGGCCGAGGTGGACCGGGTCCGGCGGGCGTTGGACGAGCTGACGGCGGCGGCCCGCGCGCACCGCCCGCCCATGCGTGCGGCGGTGCGTCCGACCCGGCCGCACGACCCGGCGCGCAGCGCGCTGGGCCGTGCGGCGGACGAGCTGGACACGCTCCTCAGCGGGAACCCGTAAGGCACTCCGCCCAGCCCGCGCACCCAGCCCCGCTCAGCCCAGCCCCGCCCAGCCCGCCGATGCACGCGCCCAGCGCAGCTCAACCCCGCCCGCCCAGCCCCGCTCAGCCCCGCTCCCCCAGGACCTAGACCTGCTCGGCCAGCTCCAGCCAGCTCATCTCCAGCTCCTCCTTCTCCTCCCGCACCGCCCGCAGCTGGGTGTCCAGCTCGGCGACCTTGGAGAAGTCGGCGGCGTGCTCGGCCAGTTGGGCGTGCAGCTTGGACTCCTTCTCGTCCAGCTTGGCGATCTGCCGCTCCAGCTTCTGCATCTCCTTCTTCGCGGCCCGCGCGTCGCCGGCCGAGAGCCCGGGGGCCTCGGCGGCGGCGGCACCGGACGCGGCGGCGGGGGTGGCCGGGGCCGCGGCGGCGGCCATCCGGGCCCGCCGCTCCAGGTACTCGTCGACGCCGTTCGGCAGCATCCGCATCCGCTGGTCGCCGAGCAGCGCGAACGTCACGTCCGTGGTCCGCTCGATGAAGAAACGGTCGTGGCTGATGACGACCATCGAGCCGGGCCAGCCGTCGAGGAGGTCCTCCAGCTGGTTGAGCGTCTCGATGTCGAGGTCGTTGGTGGGCTCGTCGAGGAAGAGCACGTTCGGCTCGTCCATGAGCAGCCGGAGCAGCTGGAGCCGGCGCCGTTCGCCGCCGGACAGGTCGCCGAGCGGCGTCCACTGCTTGTCCTTGCCGAAGCCGAACTGCTCGCAGAGCTGGCCGGCGCTCATCTCCCGGCCCTTGCCGAGGTCGACCCGCGAGCGGACCTGCTCGACGGCCTGGAGCACCCGGATGGCCGGGTCGAGCTCGGCGACCTCCTGGGAGAGGTACGCCAGCCGGACCGTCTTGCCGACCTTGATCACGCCGGACGCGGGCTGGACGTCGCCCTCGGAGGCGTAGGCGTCGCGCATCGCGCGCAGCAGCGAGGTCTTGCCGGCGCCGTTGACGCCGAGCAGGCCGATCCGGTCGCCGGGGCCGAGCTGCCAGGTCAGGTTCTCCAGCAGCAGCTTGGGGCCGGCCTTGACGGTCACGCCCTCCAGCTCGAAGACGGTCCGGCCGAGGCGGGCGTTGGCGAACTTCATCAGCTCGCTCTTGTCGCGCGGCTCGGGGACGTCGGCGATCAGCGCGTTGGCGGCCTCGATCCGGTAGCGCGGCTTGGACGTGCGGGCGGGGGCGCCGCGGCGCAGCCAGGCGAGCTCCTTGCGGGCCAGGTTCTGGCGCTTCTGCTCCTCGACGGCCTCGATCCGAGACCGCTCGGCGCGCGAGAAGACGTAGTCGGAGTAGCCGCCCTCGTACTCGTGGACGGCGCCGTGCTGGACGTCCCACATGCGGGTGCAGACCTGGTCGAGGAACCAGCGGTCGTGGGTGACGCAGACGAGTGCGGAGCGGCGGGCCTGGAGGTGCTTGGCGAGCCAGGCGATGCCCTCGACGTCGAGGTGGTTGGTGGGCTCGTCGAGGACGATCAGGTCGGGCGAGCCGAGCAGCAGCTTGGCGAGGGCGATCCGGCGGCGCTCGCCACCGGAGAGCGGGCCGATGACGGTGTCCAGGCCGTTGGGGAAGCCGGGCAGGTCGAGGCCGCCGAAGAGGCCCTCGATGATGTCGCGGATGCGGGCGTCGCCGAGCCACTCGTGGTCGGCGCGGTCGGCGATGACCTCGTGCCGGATGGTGGCCTCGGGGTCGAGCGAGTCGTGCTGGGTGAGGACGGCGAGCTGGAGGCCGCCGGAGTGGGTGATCCGCCCGCCGTCCGGTTCCTCCAGCTTGGCGAGCATCCGGATCAGGGTGGTCTTGCCGTCCCCGTTGCGTCCGACGACGCCGATCCGGTCGCCCTCGCTGACGCCGAGGCTGACCCCGTCCAGAAGGGCCCGGGTGCCGTAGACCTTCGTGACGGACTCGATGGTGGCGAGGTTGACGGCCACGTGTGCTGCGCTCCAGGGTTCGAGGACTCGGGGCTCGGGCGGAGCCCCGATCCTCCCCAGCCTAGTGGGCCGCCCCGGCCGACCCGGCCGCCGAGCTTTTCCCCGGGACCGGGCTCACGCCGTCACGGGCGCCCGCCGAGCCACCGCGGCGGGCCGCCGGCGCCCCGGGCCCGACCAGGCCCGGGACCAGGCTCCGCCACCGCGCCACACCACCTCGCCACTGCTGCCTCAGCCTCCGAGGACGGCCGCCCCCGGCACCGGTCCGTGGGTGGCGTGCGCGGCCCGGCAGCTGCCGGAGGCGCGCAGCGCGGCCGCGACGGCCTCCGCCGCGTCGGCGTCCTTGGCGAGGAAGGCGCAGGTCGGGCCGGAGCCCGAGACCAGCGCCCCGAGCGCACCGGCCTCGGTGCCGGCCCGCAGGGTGTCGGCGAGGGCCGGCCGCAGCGACAGCGCGGCCGGCTGCAGGTCGTTGGCGAGCGCAGCGGCCAGGGCGACGGCGTCGCCGTCGGCGAGGGCGGCGAGCAGTGCCGGGTCGGCGTCGGGGGTGGGCACCTCGGTGTCGGCGGAGCCGGTTCCGGCCTCCTCGCGGAGGCGGTCGCACTCCCGGAAGACGGCGGGGGTGGAGAGGCCGCCGTCGGCGACCGCGAAGACCCAGTGGAAGGTGCCGGTGACGGGCAGCGCTTCGAGGATCTCGCCCCGGCCGCGGCCGAGGGCGACGCCGCCGGCCAGGGCGAACGGCACGTCCGAGCCGAGTTCCGCCGCCAGGTCGAGCAGCACCTCCGGGGAGGTGGCCAGGCCCCACAGCGCGTCGCAGGCGACCAGCGCCGCCGCACCGTCGGCGCTGCCGCCGGCCATGCCGCCGGCCACCGGGATGGCCTTGGCGATGTGCAGGTGGACGTCGGGCTCGGCGAGGCCGTGGTGGGCGGCGAGCAGCCGGGCGGCGCGGGCGGCGAGGTTGCTGCCGTCCAGCGGGACGGCGTCGGCGTCCGGCCCGGTGCAGGCGAGCGTGACGCCCTGCCCGGGTTCGCCCTCGGTCGCCGTCACCTCGTCGCCGAGGGCGACGGCGAAGAAGACGTTGGCCAGGTCGTGGAAGCCGTCGGCGCGCAGGCCGCCGACCCCCAGCTGGACGTTGACCTTGGCGGGGACACGTACCGTGACGCTCACTGAAGTCCTCAGTCCCTTACTCGGGCTTGTGCCGGGGTTCGTGCTCGGGCTTGTGCTCGGCGATCGCGGCGAACTGCTCCACCGTCAGCATCTCGCCGCGCAGCTTGTGGTCGATCCCGGCCGCGGCGAGCGCCTGCTCGGCGGCGGCGGCGGAGCCGGCCCAGCCGGCGAGCGCGGCGCGCAGGGTCTTGCGGCGCTGGGCGAACGCGGCGTCGACGACCGCGAACACCTCGTCCCGGGTGGCGGTGGTGGCGGGCGGGTCGCGGCGGATCAGCGAGACCAGTCCGGAGTCGACGTTGGGCGCGGGCCAGAACACGTTCCGCCCGATGGCACCGGCGCGCTTCACGTCGGCGTACCAGTTGGCCTTGACGGACGGCACGCCGTACACCTTGTTGCCGGGCTTGGCGGCCAGGCGGTCGGCGACCTCGCTCTGCACCATCACCAGCGTCCGCTCGATGCTGGGGAAGGTCGCGAGCATGTGCAGCAGCACCGGCACGGCGACGTTGTACGGGAGGTTGGCGACCAGCGCGGTCGGCGCGGGGCCGGGCAGCTCGGTGACCACCATGGCGTCGCTGAACACCAGGTCGAAGGAGTCGGCCTTGCCCGGCATCCGGGCGGCGACGGTGTCCGGCAGGTGCTGCGCGAGTACCGGGTCGATCTCGACCGCCGTGACGTGCCGGGCGGCCTCCAGCAGGGCCAGGGTCAGCGACCCGAGCCCGGGTCCGACCTCGACCACCGCGTCCTCGGCGGTCACCTCCGCGGCCCGGACGATCCGCCGCACGGTGTTGCCGTCGATGACGAAGTTCTGCCCGCGCTGCTTGGTCGGCTTGACGCCGAACGCTTCCGCCAGCGCCCGGATGTCCGCGGCGCCGAGCAGGTGGCTGTCAGGGGTGGGGTCGGTGGTGCTCACGCGCCAAGGATACGGGCGCGGCGGGCGCTCAGAGTTCGACGACCGCCGCGAGGTCGATCTCCACGGGGTACGGCACGGTGGTCCTCAGCACGCCCTCGTGCTGGGCGACGGGCAGGTAGACGCCCTTCTCCTCGTCCCGGTGGAACTCGTGGACGATCGGGAGGTTGTCGACGCCGCGCTCGACCCGCCAGTAGTAGGGGATGTTCTTCTCGGCGTACTGCCCGGGCTTGCGGAAGCGGTCGTTGGCCCGGGTGCCGTGCGAGACGACCTCGACGGTGAGGGCCACCACCTCGGGCGGGAGGCATTCGAGCTCGAAGACGTCGAGGTCCGTCTTGTCGAACACCACGACGTCCGGCTTGGTCGTGTTGTCCTCGTCCAACAGCACGCAGCGCTCGACGTTGGCCGCGTAGGGCGTGACCCGTGCGGCGAACAGGGCCATGAAGAGCCTGTCGCGCACCTGGTCGTGCCACTGATTCGTCTGCCCCCGGACCACGATGACTCCGTCCACCAGATCCCAATCGAACGGCAGGTCGAGGTTCTTGACCTGCTCGTACGTCCAGTCCTGGGACAGCGGACTCGTCCTGTCCTGGTGGTCCCCGACGGGTTCGTCGATCGGCATGGCGGTCATGGCCACCTCCCTCACTGCACTCATGCTAGCCAGCCTAGGAGTGCCCCGGGAGTGCCGAATCGTTCCTCCGGAACCCGATGTCCGTTCGATCGGATCAGTAGCCGAAGGCCCGCGCCGTGTTCGCCGCGATGGCCGTCGACAGCTCGTCCTCGTGCAGTCCCAGCGTGTCCGCCATCGACCGCACCGTGACCGGGATCAGGTACGGCGCGTTGGGGCGGCCGCGGTAGGGGTGCGGGGTGAGGAAGGGCGCGTCCGTCTCGACCAGGATCCGGTCGAGCGGGGTCACCGCCAGGGCGTCCCGCAGCGGCTGGTTGGCCTTGAAGGTGACCGGACCGGCGAAGGACAGGTACCAGCCGTGCTCGGCGCAGACCTTGGCCATCTCGGCGTCGCCGGAGTAGCAGTGGAAGACGGTCCGCTCGGGTGCGCCCTCGGCCAGCAGGACGGCGATGACGTCCTCGTGGGCGTCCCGGTCGTGGATCACCAGGGCCTTGCCGTGCCGCTTGGCCATCTCGATGTGGCGGCGGAACGACTCCTTCTGGATCTCCACGCCCTCCGGCCCGGTGCGGAAGTAGTCGAGGCCGGTCTCGCCGACCGCGACGACCTGCGGCAGTGCGGCGAGCGCGTCGATCTCGGCCAGCGCCGCGTCCAGCGCCGCGGCCCCGCCGGGGGCCCGCCGCCGGCCGGACCAGCCGTCCGGGTCGCCGAGGAAGATCCTCGGCGCCTCGTTGGGGTGCAGGGCGACGGCCGCGTGCACCTGCTCGTACCGGGCCGCCAGCTCGGCGGCCCAGTGCGAGCCGGGCACGTCGCAGCCGACCTGGACGACGGCGGCCACCCCGACCGAGGCGGCGCGTGCCAGGCCCTCGGCGGGGGTGCCGGACTGCATGTCCAGGTGGGTGTGCGAGTCGGCCACCGCGACCGCCAGCGGGGCCGGCAGCGGCGGCGGGGTCGACCGGTCGTCGTCCTTCTTCGGCATCAGTCGTCGTCCTTCTCTGCCACGGGGGCGGGCCTCAGGAGGGCGGGCCTCAGGAGGCCGGCTTCTCTTCGAGCCGCGGGAACAGGATCTCGCCCTTGGTGACGGTGGAGCCGACCGGCAGCAGGCCCCACTGGGCCGCACCGGCGACGGTCTGGCCCGCGAGCGCGCCCAGGCCCTCGGCCGCGCCCAGCGAGAGCCAGAGCTTCTCGGCGGTGGCCGGCATGACCGGGTTGAGCAGCACGGCGGTGGCGCGCAGCGACTCGGCGGCGGTGTAGAGGATGGTGGCCAGGCGGGCCCGGCCCTCGGCCGAGTCGTCCTTGGCGACCTTCCACGGCTCCTGCTCGGTGAGGTAGCCGTTGACCTGCTTGACGAACTCGAAGATCGCCGCGAGGCCGCCGGCGAAGTCCAGCTCCTCGCCGATCTTCCGGTCGGCGGTCTCCACCGCGGCCGCGAGGCCGGCCGCGACGGCCTGCTCGGCGTCGCCGTGGGCGGTCGAGGCCGGGAGCGCCCCGTCGAAGTACTTGCCGACCATGGCCGCGACCCGGGAGGCGAGGTTGCCGAAGTCGTTGGCCAGCTCGGAGGTGTACCGGGCGGAGAAGTCCTCCCAGGAGAACGAGCCGTCGGTGCCGAACGGGATCGCCCGCAGGAAGTAGTAGCGGTACGCGTCGACGCCGAAGTGCGAGGTCAGGTCGGTCGGGGCGATGCCGGTCAGGTTGGACTTGGACATCTTCTCGCCGCCGACCATCAGCCAGCCGTTGGCGACGACGCGCTTGGGCAGCGGCAGCCCGGCGGCCATCAGCATCGCGGGCCAGATCACCGCGTGGAAGCGGAGGATGTCCTTGCCGACGAGGTGCACGGAGGCCGGCCACAGCTCGGCGAACCGCTCCGGGTCGGCGCCGTAGCCGGCCGCGGTGATGTAGTTCTGGAGCGCGTCGACCCACACGTAGAGGACGTGCTTCTCGTCCCAGGGCAGCGGAACGCCCCAGTTGAAGGTGGAGCGGGAGATGGAGAGGTCCTGCAGGCCCTGCTCGACGAAGCGCAGCACCTCGTTGCGGGCCGTCTCGGGGGCGATGAAGCCGGGGTTCTCGGCGTAGAACTCCAGCAGCTTCGGGCCGTAGGCGGAGAGGCGGAAGAAGTAGTTCTCCTCCTCCAGCCACTCGACCGGCTTCTTGTGGATCGGGCAGAGCTTCTCGTCCTCGGTGGCGCCGTCGAGCAGTTCGGCGGGGAGCTTGTACTCCTCGCAGCCGACGCAGTACGGGCCGGAGTAGCCGCCCTTGTAGATCTCGCCCTTGTCGTACAGGTCCTGGACGAACTCCTGCACCCGGGCGGTGTGCCGCTCCTGGGTGGTGCGGATGAAGTCGTCGTTGGCGATCTCCAGGTGCTGCCAGAGCGGCTTCCAGGCCTCTTCGACCAGCTTGTCGCACCACTCCTGCGGGGTGACGCCGTTGGCCTCGGCGGTGCGCAGGATCTTCTGACCGTGCTCGTCGGTGCCGGTCAGGTACCACACCTTCTCGCCGCGCTGGCGGTGCCAGCGGGTGAGGACGTCGCCCGCCACGGTGGTGTACGCGTGGCCGAGGTGGGGGCGATCGTTGACGTAGTAGATCGGGGTGGTGACGTAGTACGCGGGGGTGGTGTCCCCGGTGCTGCTGGTGCTGTGGTCTGCAGTGGCCGCCATGGTCGGAAAGCTTAGTCGGGTGCGCGGACCGCCCTCGACCGATCACGAGGGGAGGACGGCCCGCAGGGGGCCGGGGCCGGTCGGCCCACGGCCGCCGACCACCGCCGGGACGCTCAGCCCCGCAGCCGCGCCCAGAACCGCGACCAGGCCCCGCCGCCCGTACCGGGGGTCCGGACCGGCCTGGCCACCGCCGGCCCGGCGGGCTCGGCGTGGTCGGAGTAGCCGGGGGCGTGTTGGCTGATCTTCTCGGCGCCGGCCACCCGGCCCTCGCGCATGATCCGCACGGTGTGGCCGCCGCAGCCCGGGCAGGTCGGCTTGAGCAGGGGCGACGGCACCCGGACACCGTTGGCGTGGTACTCGATCACGACGTGCCCGTCGCGGGCCACGTGGTGCTCGATGTCGTACGCCTGCTCCCACCCGTACCCGCAGCTCAGGCACGCGAACGAGTAGGCCTCCCGGACGGTCTCGACGGGGGTGTGCGCCCGGCCGGTCGGGCCGGGGCTGCTCGGGCCGGGGTCGCTCAGGGCGTTGCCACCGCGGGGGCTACCGATCGTCTCGCTCATAGCCGTCTCCCAGCGCCCGCCGGGCGCTCACCCGGCTGGGTCTTTCCATCCCAGCAAATGCCCGGAACGTCCCCGGTGATGCCCGTCTTGTGAAGACTTGGAGGCGGGTTGGGAATCCCTATACGAAAGGGTGGGTCCTGCCCGAAAACCTCGACCGAAACTTCAGCTTGGCGGGCGTTTACCGGGGCCTTCTCTCCAAGGTACGCGCCCCTCCGCCCGGCGGCACCCCCGCGCCCGAGCGCTCCGCACCCGCGGCCCGAGCAGCCCCCGACCCGACCCGGCCCGAACCCCGCCCCGGCTCAGGCCCGACGCGACCCAGGCCACGGGTACGACCCCGCCCAGGCCGCGGGTACGACCCCGGTCAGGCCGCGGGTACGCCCCCGCTCAGGCCCCGGCCGCCGCCGCCGCGTTCTTCGCCGCCACCACGGCGTCGAACACGTCCCGCTTGGGCAGCGCGAGCTCGGCCGCGACCGCCGCGATCGCCTCCTTGCGCCGCTCCCCGGCCTCCTCCCGGACCGCCACCAGCCGGGCCAGCTCGGCCGGGGTCAGCTCCTGCGGCGCGGCCGGCGGGGCGCCGGCGACCACCACGGTGATCTCCCCCCGCACGCCCTCGGCCGCCCAGGCCGCCAGCTCGCCGATCGGCCCGCGCTTGACCTCCTCGTAGGTCTTGGTCAGCTCGCGGCAGATGGCGGCGGGCCGGTCGGCGCCGAACGCCTCGGCCATCGCGGCCAGCGCCTCGGCGATCCGGTGCGGGGCCTCGAAGAAGACCATGGTGCGCGGCTCGGCCGCGACGGTGGCGAGCTGCCGGGCCCGGTCCCCGGTCTTGCGGGGCAGGAAGCCCTCGAAGGTGAAGCGGTCCACCGGCAGGCCGGACAGGGCCAGCGCGGTGAGCACCGCGGACGGCCCGGGCACCGCGGTGACCTTGACGTCGGCGGCGACCGCGGCCGCGACCAGCCGGTAGCCGGGGTCGGAGACGGACGGCATCCCGGCGTCGGTGACCAGCAGCACCCGGGCGCCGCCGAGCAGTGCCTCGACCAGTTCGGGGGTCCGGCCGACCTCGTTGCCCTCGAAGTAGGAGACGACCCTCCCTGCCGGGGTCACCCCGAGGGCCTGGGTGAGCCGGCGCAGCCGCCGGGTGTCCTCGGCCGCGATCACGTCCGCCGACGCCAGCTCGGTGAGCAGCCGGGGCGGGGCGTCCGAGACGTCGCCGATGGGGGTGCCTGCCAATACGAGTACTCCTGTCACGTGCCCCATCCTTCCAGCAACGGCCCGCCCGGCGCTTTTGGTGACGATTCGGGCAGCTTCGGAGGGAGCCGTCCCACACTCACGGTGCACCCCTACCATGTGGCGGATGAACGGCGACACGGCGGCGCAGACGCCCACTGGTACAGACCACACCGCGCGTGGTGACGTCGGCGTGCCGGTCCTGACGGACCAGCCGTCGCCCGCCCTGCCGGCCCCGCGCGATGCCGACCCGGCACACGGCCCCGCCCCCGGCACCGTCACCGGCCACGACACCGGTTCCGGCTCCGCCTCCGGCGCCGGCCACGACCCCGGGCCGCCCCCGGCCGCCGACGCCGCCCGGGCGCCGCGCCCGGCCTGGCTGCGCGGCCTGGCCCGGTTCGGCTACGCCCCGGCGCCCAAGGCCTCGCCGGCCGAGCGCCTGGCACCGCCGATGCCGGACGGCCCGGGCGTGACGCCGAAGCGGGTGCCGTCCCCGCCGCTCCTGCTCCGCCTGGGCATATCCCTGCCGGAGCCGCTCTGGACCTGGCTCTGCCGCTGGGCGGGCTGGCTCGGCCCGCTCGCGGTGGCGGTGTTCGCCGGGCTGCTCCGGTTCACCGGCCTCGGGCAGCCGAACGCGATCATCTTCGACGAGACGTACTACGCCAAGGACGCCTACGCGCTCTGGCACGGCGGCTACGAGATCAGCTGGCCGGAGAACGCCAACGAGCAGATCATGGCGGGCACGGGGGTCCCGTACCGGCCGAACCCCTCGTACGTGGTGCATCCGCCGGTCGGCAAGTGGATCATCGGCGCCGGTGAGCAGCTGTTCGGGATGAACCCCTTCGGCTGGCGGTTCGCGGTGGCGCTGCTCGGCACCCTCTCGGTGCTGATGGTGGCCCGGATCGCCCGCCGGCTCTTCCGCTCCACCCTGCTGGGCTGCGTGGCCGGGCTGCTGCTCGCGGTGGACGGCCTGCACTTCGTGCTCAGCCGGTCCGCGCTGCTGGACCTGGTGGTGATGTTCTGGATCCTCGCCGCCTTCGGCTTCCTGCTGCTGGACCGCGACCGCACCCGGGCCCGGATCGCCGCCCGCCTCGGTGACGCCCCGGACGCGAAGCTCGCCCACCGGCTCAACCTGGGCTGGCGCCCGTACCGGATCGCGGCCGGTGCCTGCGTGGGCCTGACCTGCGCGACCAAGTGGAGCGGCCTGTACGTGGCGGCCGCCTTCGGCCTGCTGACGGTGCTGTGGGACGCGGGCTCGCGCCGGCTGGCCGGTGCCGACCGCCCCTACCGGTGGACGCTGGTCCGCGACGCGGTGCCCGCCTTCGTGTCGATCGTGGTCACCTCGGTGGTCGTCTACATCACCTCCTGGTGGGGCTGGTTCGCCAGCAGCACCGTCCCCAACCAGGGCGGCTACGGCCGCGACTGGGCGGTCGGCCGGTCGACCGACTTCCCGTGGATCCCGGAGGGCATGCGCGCGCTCTGGCACTACCACTCGACGGTCTACGACTTCCACACCCACCTGAGCGACCCGCACACCTACCAGTCGAACCCGTGGAGCTGGCTGGTGGTGGGCCGGCCGGTCTCCTTCTTCTACGAGTCCCCGAAGCAGGGCCAGGCCGGCTGCACGGTCAGCGAGTGCGCCCGCGAGGTGCTGGGCATCGGCACCCCGCTGCTCTGGTGGACCGGCGTCATCGCCCTGGTCTACTGCCTCTGGCGCTGGGCGGTCCGGCGCGACTGGCGGGCCGGCGCGGTGCTGTGCGGCCTGGCGGCCGGCTACCTGCCCTGGTTCGTCTACCAGCAGCGGACCATCTTCCTGTTCTACGCGGTCTGCTTCGTGCCGTTCCTGGTGCTCGCGGTGACCATGCTGGTCGGTGCGCTGATCGGGCCCGCGGGGGCCTCCCGGGACCGCCGGATCATCGGCTCCGCCGCCGCCGGCCTGCTGATCCTGCTGATCATGTGGAACTTTCTCTTCTTCTACCCCCTGTATACGGGCGAGACGATTCCGATGGACGACTGGCGGCAGCGGATGTGGTTCAACAGCTGGATCTGACGGGTCCCGGGGCGGGGCGGAGAGGGTACCGGAGTGGTGTGCGACACGTACCAGATCCGTCACAAGACCCGGGCGTTTCGTCGGCGCACCGAGTTCGGCTGCCTAGGCTGAGCACCGAACGCGCATCCGGCGACCACCGGCTGCGGCCCATCGCCCGACCCCTGGGGGAGCAGCACCATGCGCAGTGGCGCGAAGACCGGCATCATCACCGGCGTGGCCGTCGCCATGCTGGCGGCGGGCGGCTACGGGGCGTACAGCCTCGTCGGCGGCTCGGACGACTCGGACGAGCCGCCCGCGAAGAAGCCGCGCACGGTGGTCGCCGAGCCCCCGAGCGCCGAGCAGGCCGCGGCGGGCGCCAAGGACTTCCTGGCGGCCTGGGCGGCGGGCGACCTCGCCAAGGCGGCCTCGCTGACCGACGACCCGGCGACCGCGACCACCGCGCTGACCGCCTTCCGGGACCAGGTGAAGCCGAGCGGGCTGACGCTCGCGCCGTCCGGCCCGGCCACCCCGGCGGCCTTCGCCTCGGCGACCGGCACCCCCTCCCCCGGCGCCAAGCCGTCGGCCCCGGCCGCCGGCACCACGGCGCCGGCCACTCCGGCCGCCACCGCCACGGACTCGCCGTCGGCGGCCGCGACCCCGGCGCCGGAGGGCGTGCTGATGGGCTTCAAGGCCCGTGCCGAGTTCGAGGGCACCAACCGGGTCTGGGACTACAACGGCTTCCTCAACGTCGTGAAGATGTCCGACGACACCCCGGCCGTGCACTGGGCTCCGACGGTGCTGCACCCGCACCTGGCCCCCGGCGAGGTGATCGCGGTCCAGCCCGTCCTGGCCCCGCCCGGCAACGTGGTGGACCGCAACAACAAGGCGCTGAACAGCCCCTCGATCACCGCGTCGCTGATCACCGAGGCGCAGGCGAAGGTCCAGAAGCTCCTGGCGGACCAGAACAAGGCGCAGGAGGACGCGGGCAGCGGTGTGGTGATCACCAACCCGGCCGACCCGAACGCCGCCGCCGACCGGCTGTTCACCATCGTGGAGCCCAAGCCCGCCAAGCCGTTCAAGCTGACGATCGACGCCACCCTGCAGGCGGCCGCCGAGAAGGCGATGACCGACCTCGGGGGCAAGAAGGGTTCGATCATCGCCATCGAGCCCAGCACCGGCCAGATCCTGGCGTTCGCCAACGCGCCCGTGACCGGCCAGAACCGGGCCTTCCAGGGGCTGCTCGCCCCGGGCTCCACGATGAAGATCGTCACCTCGGCCGCGCTGCTGGAGGCCGGGGTCAACCCGGACACCGTGGTGCCCTGCCCGGCGAAGAGCAGCAACCCGCAGGCGATCCCGAACTCGTTCAAGGAGGTGTACCCGAACAACACCCTCCAGCAGGACTTCATGATCTCCTGCAACACCGCCTTCATCGACCAGGGCCTCGCGAGCCTCAAGCCGGGTGCGCTGACCAGCACCGCCAAGGACGTCTTCGGCCTCGGCCTGAACTGGCAGACCGGCCTGCGCAGCGCCGACGCCCAGGTGCCGGACGCCGGCTCCAACAAGGACGAGCAGGCCATGCAGTCGATCGGCCAGGGCAAGGTCCAGATGAACCCGCTGGCCATCGCCTCGGTCGCCGCCACCGTGCAGAGCGGCACGTTCAAGCAGCCGGTCCTGGTCGCCGAGCTGCCGCAGCAGAAGGCCGCCCGTGACCTCTCGCCCGACGCCGCCGCGAAGCTGAAGGCGATGATGGCGGCCACCGCGAAGGACGGCACCGCCAAGGACGTGATGGCCGGGATCTCGGACAACGCCGGCGCCAAGACCGGTTCCGCCGAGGCGACCGGCATCACCACCACCAACAGCTGGTTCACCGCGTTCCGGGGCAACCTCGCCGTCGCCGCCGAGGTCGAGGGCGGCGGCCACGGCGTGGACGCGGCCGGTCCGGCGGTCGCCTCCATCATCAAGGCGGCCGGCAACCGCTGAGCCCCGCCCCCGGTCCCCGGGGCCCGCGCCGCCCGCCCTGCCTCAGCGTCCCGGCAGGGCGGGTTCCGGCCGGGCCAGCAGGCAGGCGGAAGTCGGGACGGGTGGCCGGGCGCTCCACCGCCGGGCCGCCAGCCGGGGCCAGATCACCAGCACCACCGGCAGCGCGAGGTACCCGAACCGCCCCGCCGGGGCCAGCATGAACGCGATCGCCAGTCCGGCGGCCAGCAGGTCGGCGGCGGCGATCGCGGAGACCGGCGGCCGGGCCAGCAGCCAGACGGTCACACCGAGGCCGCCCACCGTCAGCAGCACCAGCGAGGCGGTGTGCCCGGTCGGCCCGAACCCGGCCAGCACCTTGCCGGGCAGCGGGCTGCCGGCCGGGGTCTGGATCGCGGTCAGGCCCAGGGGGAAGCGCACCACCTGTTCGCGCAGCTCGTCCGCCCGGGCCAGGACGAACGGGGCCATGACCGCCACCCCGGTGCCGAGCGCGGTGATCCCGGCCCGGGCGGCCGGCCGCCGCCCGTAGAGCCGCCAGAGCAGCAGGACGGCCACCGGCAGCGCCGGCCAGACCGTCCACTTCAGGGTGCCGGCGAGCGCCAGCACCAGTCCGGCCGGGATGGTCCGGTCCCGCTCGGCCAGTGCCATGGCCAGACAACAGAGCCCGATCAGCGGCAGGTCCACCCCGCCGCCGACCAGGGCCAGCGCGACCAGCGGCGAGGCGGTGAGCACGGTCAGCGGCAGCAGCGGCGCCCGGTCCCGGGAGGGCCGCAGCAGCCGCCAGCCGGCCAGCAGGCAGACCACGAAGGCCAGCGCGAACCAGATCCGGGCGTCCCCGGCCAGCCGCACCACCGCGTTGCCGTCGCCGAGCACGGCGCGCGGCACGCCGAACAGCGCCATCCCCGGCAGGTAGGGGTTGTAGTCGGTGACCACCACCGGGTCCGGCAGGTACGGGCTGCCGGTGGTGAACAGCAGGTGCGCCGAGCGTTCGACCACCATCACCTCGGACTGGTGGCGGCCCTGGAGGGAGAGCACGGCCAGCGGCACCAGCACGGCGCCGACCAGGGCGACCGCGGCGGCGGTCCGGGCGGCGACGCGGCGCGGGAGGATCAGGCAGAGCAGCCCGGCGAGCAGGTAGGAGGGGGCGGCGACGGCGCCCCAGAGCCGCTGGTTGGGGAGGTCGGAGACGACCGGGAAGGCGGCCGCCCAGCCGGCCGCGATCAGACAGCCGAGCAGCTGGACCCCGCGGTGCCCGGCGGTCCGGGCCGGATTCAGCCGATCGGGCGGCGACTTCGGGCCGCCCCCGCCACGCTGGCGGGGGAACGGGCGGGGAGCCAGGCTGGCACGCAGGCGGGCACGTCCGGCCGGGGGAACGGCCGGGCCGGGCGGCGCCGGGGTACCGCCCCGGCCGGTGAAGCGGCCGCGCGGGCGGGAGTAGCCGGGCGTGCGGGTGCTCACCATGGTGGAAGGTTATGGCCGGGGGTGGCGCCCTGTCGCCATGTCTGCGACGCGAGTGTCCGCGGGTGCGAACGGGGCCGCCCGGAGGACGGAACCCCCGGACGGCCCGGTTCTCTGCTCACAGGAGTCAGCCGGCGTTCGTGTCGGTCGGCTGCGCCGGGCCGGCCGGCTGTCCGGCCCGCTCCAGCTTGGAGTGCTTGATGCTGTAGCCGAAGTACACGACCACCGCGACGAACAGGGCGATCGCACCGGCCCGGAAGGTGTCGGCGTGCAGGCCGGTGATCAGGTAGACGCAGAAGCCGATGCTGATCAGCGGGACGACCGGGTAGCCGGGCACCTTGAAGCCGCGCGGCAGGTCGGGCTGGGTGCGGCGCAGGATGATCACGCCGACGGAGACCACCGAGAACGCGATCAGGGTGCCGAGGCTGGTGATGTCGGCCAGCACGTTGAGCGGGATGAAGGCGGCCAGCGCGCCGACGCCGATCCCGACCACGATGGTGTTCCAGACCGGGGTGCCGGTCCGCGGCGAGAGCTGGGCGAAGCGCTTGGGGAGCATCCCGTCGCGGCCCATCGAGTACAGGATGCGGGTCTGGCCGTAGATCACCACGAGGGTGATCGAGAAGATCGAGATGATCGCACCGATCGCGAAGAGCATCGCGGGCCAGCTCTGGCCGGTGATGTCCTGCAGGATCTGGGCGAGGCCGGCCTCCTGGCCGTCGAACTTCTCCCAGGGCTGGGCGCCGATGCCCGCCACGGCCACCAGGATGTACAGCACGGTGACCACGACCAGCGAGATGATGATCGCCATCGGCAGGGTGCGGCGCGGGTTCTTGACCTCCTCACCGGCGGTGGACACGGCGTCCAGGCCGATGAAGGAGAAGAAGATGCTGGAGGCCGCGACCTGCACGCCGCCGATGCCCAGCGGCATGAACGGGGTCAGGTTGCCGGAGTGGAAGCCGGTCAGCGCCACGCAGATGAAGAGCAGCAGGATGAGGATCTTGATGGCCACCATGGCCGCGTTGACCTTCACCGACTCGCTGACGCCGCGGATCAGCAGGATGCAGACCATGGCGACCAGCAGCAGCGCCGGCAGGTTGAACCAGTGGCCGTCGCCGGGCGCGCCGGAGAGCGCCTCGGGGATCTGGAACCCGAAGGCCAGGTCGAAGAACTTGTTGAGGTACTCGGCCCAGCTGACCGCGATCGCCGAGGCCGAGACCCCGTACTCCATCAGCAGGCAGATGCCGACGCCGAAGGCCACGCCCTCGCCGAGGGTGGCGTAGGCGTACGAGTACGAGGACCCGGAGACCGGGATCGCGGAGGCCATCTCGGCGTAGCAGAGCGCGGTGAGGCCGGCGGTCACGGCGGCGATCACGAAGGAGAGGATGACGGCCGGGCCGGCCGAGGGCACCGCCGTGCTGAGCACGAAGAAGATGCCGGTGCCGATGGTGGCGCCGATGCCGATCGCGGACAGCTGCCAGAGTCCGATCGAGCGACGCAGGTGGATGCCGGAGCGTCCGCCCTCCTCGGGCGCTCCGGCGGGCAGGCCGTCGCGGCCTTCGCTCTCGGCGATCAGGGTGGAGACGGGCTTGCGCCTCAGGAGGCGCGCACCGAGGGTGTTGCTGGCCAAAACGGGGGTCCTTCTAGGCGAGGGAGGGTGTCCTAGCGGCCGGTCACTCGACGCGTCACGGGGTGCCATCGGGGACCAACCGAACAAAGATGGGACAGTACCCCGCGAAAGCACCAGTGTCGCAAACGAACAGTCCCGCGGCGCGCATTGTACGAAGCGTCGCATCGGCATGTACAAACCGGACACTTCGCAAACGGCGGATCCACCGTCGAGCAGATAAAGCAGCAGGTCGGAGGGGTCGGTAACGGCCTCACCCGGCGAGCACCGCCTGCATCACGGCCCGCGCGACCGGCGCCGCCAGCCCGCCGCCCGTGACATCGGTGGCGTCACTGTCCGCGATCACCACGGCGACCGCCACCGGCGGCACCCCGTCCGAGCCGGCCGGCGCGGCCCAGGAGATGAACCAGGCGTACGGCGTCCCGCTGTTGTCCACCCCGTGCTGGGCGGTACCGGTCTTGCCGCCCACCACCGCACCGCCGATCCGGGCGCCGCGCCCGGTGCCGTTCTCCACCACGTCGGTCATCAGCCGCCGCACCTGCCCGGCCGTCCCCGGGCTCATCGCCTGCCGGTACACGGTCGGCTTCATCAGCTGGACGGCGGTGCCGTCGCTCTTCGTCAGCTCCTCCACGAGCTGCGGACGCATCACCGTGCCGTTGTTGGCCACCCCGGCCGCGACCATCGCCATCACCAGCGGGGTGGCGGCGGTGTCGAACTGGCCGATCGAGGAGAGCGCGAGCTGCGACTCGTCCATCCGGGTGTCGAAGTTCGAGCGGGCCGCCCTGACCGGGGTGTCCAGCCGGGCGTCGTTGAAGCCGAAGGCCTCCGACACCGCCGTCATCCGCTCCAGCCCGACCTGCACCCCGAGGTAGCCCAGCACGCTGTTGCAGCTGAGCACCATCGCAGTGTCCAGCGACTGCCCGGGCTCGTCGCAGGCCCGGGTGTCGTTGACCAGCGGCGTGGTGGTGCCCGGCAGGACGTACGGGAAGGGCGCACCGGTCGGCGCGTCGATGTCGGTGACCACGCCGCTCTCCAGCGCCGCGGCCGCGGTCACCACCTTGAAGGTCGAGCCGGGCGGGTAGGTCTGCCGCAGCGCCCGGTTGAGCATCGGCTGGTCGGGGTCGGCCTGCAGCCGGTTCCAGGCCTCCTGGTCGTCGGCCGAGGTCCCGGCGAAGCTCCCCGGGTCGTACGACGGGGTGGACGCCAGCGCCAGGATCCGCCCGGTGGCGGGCTCGATCGCGGCGACGGCGCCCTTCTGCCGGCCCAGTCCCCGCATCGCGGCCTGCTGGGCGGCCCGGTCGATGGTGGTGCGGACGTCCCCGCCGGGGTTCTGCCGGCGCGCCACCGCGTCCCAGACCGCCCAGCTCGCCAGCCGGGGGTCGGTGCCGGAGAGCAGCTCGTCCTCGGTGCCCTCCAGCTGGGTGTTGCCGTAGGTCTGCGAGGAGTAGCCGGTGACCGCCGCGTACACCGGGCCGTCGGTGTAGGTGCGCTTGTAGTCGTAGCGCCCGCCGGTGGGCTCGGAGCCGGTGACCGGCTCCGAGCCCACCAGGATGTCGCCGCGCGGCTGGGAGTAGCGCACGATGGTGAGCCGCTGGTTGGCGCTGTTGTGGTTCAGTTCGTCGGCCCGGAAGACCTGCACCCGGGTGGCCTGGACGCAGAGCACCACGATCAGCAGCAGGCAGAAGGTGCCGGCCCGGCGGCCGGTGACGGAGATCCCCGGCAGGCCCTGCGGCCCGTCGCCGGAGGCACCGCCACCGGAGCGGTCGCGCGCCATCAGGCCTCCCCGGGGGCGGGCCGCCGCGCGATGTCGCTCATCCGCACCAGCAGCGCGACGATGATCCAGTTGGTGACCACCGAGGAGCCGCCCTGGGCGACGAACGGCAGCGTCATCCCGGTCAGCGGGATGAGGTCGAGGACCCCGCCCGCCACCACGAACACCTGCAGGCCGACGATCGCCGCCAGCCCGATCGCCAGCAGCCGCCCGAACGGGTCCCGCAGCGCGATCCCGGTCCGGAACCCGCGGGAGACCAGCAGCGCGTACACCAGGAGCAGCGCGATCAGCCCGGTCAGTCCGAGCTCCTCCCCGATGGTCGCGAGGATGAAGTCGGACTTGGCGGCGAAGCCGATCAGGGCCGAGTACCCGTTGCCCAGCCCGGCGCCGAGCTCCCCGCCCCAGGCGAAGGCGAACAGCGACTGGGCGATCTGGTTGGCGCCGCGCCCGGCGGCGATCGAGCCGAGCGGGTCCAGCCAGTCGTTGACCCGGCTGTGCACGTGCGGCGAGAGCCAGCCCACCCCGACCGCGCCGACCGCCGCCAGGAAGAGCCCGATGGCGATCCAGCCGGTCCGCGCGGTCGCCACGTACAGCATCACGACGAAGAGCCCGAAGAAGAGCAGCGAGGTGCCGAGGTCGGTCTCCAGCACCAGCACGCCGACGAACGCCGCCCAGATCACCAGGACGGGTGCGAGCACCCGCCCCGGGGGCAGCTGGAACCGCCAGACCCGCCGCCCGGTGAGCGCCAGCGCGTCCCGGTGCACCGCCAGGTAGGCGGCGAAGAAGACCGCCAGCAGGATCTTGGCGAACTCGCCCGGCTGGAAGGAGAGCGGGCCCAGGGTGATCCAGATCCGCGAGCCGTACACCGGCGGGAAGAAGATCGGCAGCACCAGCAGGACCAGCGCCACCAGCGCCCCGATGTACGCGTAGCGCTGCAGCCTCTTGTGGTCCCGCAGCAGGAGCAGCACCAGGATGAACAGGCCCACCCCGAGCGTGGACCAGAGCAGCTGGGTGGGGGCCGCGTTGCCCGGCGTGGACCGGTCCAGCCGGTAGATGACCACCAGCCCGATGCCGTTCAGCAGCACCCCGATCGGCAGCGGCAGCGGGTCCGCGTACGGCGCCTTCCAGCGGACCGCGGCGTGCGCCAGCAGGGCGAGCACGCCGAGCGCGGCCCCGTACTCGCCCGCGTCGGCGGGCACCGTGCCGTCGATGTTGAGGCCGACCTCGGCGTAGCCGAGGACGGCGGTCAGCACCGCGGCCAGGACCAGCGCGAGTTCGGTGTTGCGCCGGGTCCGCACCGTCCGGCGCGGCCGGTCGGCGGTTCTCGTCACGGCGGAGGGTGTCGCCACGGACCGTCCTGGGTGTCGATCTGCGGGATGTCCTGCTGCGGGGTCGCCCCGGTGCGGCGGACCCGGGGGCGGCGAACCGGGGTGTGACGATCGGGGCGGACGGGCGGCGGGCCCGTCCGCCCCGACGTGAGCGGCTGGTCAGGTGGGGTCAGGCCCCCTCCGGGGGGCTCAGGCCGGAGCCGGTGCGGCGTTCGCCCGGGCCGCCTCGACGGTCGCCTTCAGCTCGGCCTCGGCGGCCGCCGAGAGCGAGGTCTGGATGATCTTGCCGCCGTACTGGGCCAGCTCCGGGACGACCTTGTCGGCGGTGGCCTTGCGGACCAGCAGGAACACCGCGGCGGTGCCCGGCTGGAGGTGCTCGCCGACCTGGCGCATGAAGTCGTCGTCCACCCCGATGTCGGTGGAGGCGCCGACCGCGGCCCCGGCCGCACCGCCGACCGCCGCGCCGAGGAACGGCATGAAGAACAGCAGGCCGATCACCCCGCCCCAGAGCGCGCCCGAGGCGGCCCCCGCGCCGGTGGTGCTCACCTGCTGGTGCAGCTTGATCCTGCCGTCCTCGCGGCGCTCGACGACGACCGCGTCCTCCAGCTCGATCAGCTTCTGCGTCTGCAGTCCGACCGCCGCGTTGCGCACCGCCCGGGCGGTGGCCAGATCCGGATAGGCGATCGCGAAGAGGTTGCTCACGTACGGGTCCTTCCCTCAGTCGGACGTACCGGCCGGGCCCGGGCGCCGGTGCGGCGGCCCCCTCGACCCGCTCGTCACCCTAACGAGCGCTATCCATATTTATCGGTTCATCCGTCCGGTGTGTCACGTATTGCCCGGTCGCCGGGTCCGGTACGCCGCACGACCCGGCGCACGCCCGGGCACCCCTGGCACCGATCACCCACCGGCGCCCGCGAGTTCGCGCCGGAGTCCGGCACCCCGCGCACCGGACCGTGTTGGCCACGGGGAACTGATGATCCCTAGGATCGGCGGGTGACTACCGGACGACGACCGAAGGCCAGGCTCGGCAGCCTGCTGGCCGCCCTGGCGATAACGGGCGGGGCGCTGCTCAGCGGCCTGCCCGCCCATGCCGACGAACCATCAGCCGGCTCCGCCGGCAAGGAAGCTCCCCGGGTCGACCTCGTCCTGGACGTCAGCGGCTCCATGCGGGAGGCCGACATCCAGGGCAAGAGCCGCATCGCGGTGGCCCAGCAGTCGCTGAACGAGGTGATCGACGCCCTGCCGGCCGAGACCGACTTCGGCATCCGCACCCTCGGCGCCACCTACCCCGGCAACGACAAGGCCCAGGGCTGCCTGGACACCAAGCAGCTCTTCCCGGTCGGGAAGACCAACAAGACCGAGGCCAAGACGGCCGTCGCCACCCTGCGCCCCACCGGCTGGACCCCGATCGGCCTGGCCCTGCGCGGCGCCGCCGAGGACCTCGGCAAGGGCGAGACCACCCGCCGGGTGGTGCTGATCACCGACGGCGAGGACTCCTGCGCCCCGCCCGACCCCTGCGACGTCGCCCGCGAGCTCGCCGCCCAGGGCATCCACCTGGTGATCGACACCCTCGGCCTGGCCCACGACGACAAGACCCGCCAGCAGCTGCTCTGCATCGCCACCGCCACCGGCGGCACCTACACCGACGTGCGCACCCAGGAGCAGCTCACCGAGAAGGTGAAGCAGCTGGTCGACCGCTCCAACGACACCTACGCGGTGGCCCCGGTGAAGACCACCGGCACCGACCGGTGCGAGTCCGCGCCGGTCCTCGCCCCCGGTGTCTACAGCGACCGCGAGAAGTTCTCCGAGCACCGCGTCTACCGCGTCCCGGTCAAGGCCGGCCAGGAGCTGCGCGCCTCGGTCAGCGTCGCACTGGACCGCCCGGTGGCCCGCGACTACGGCGTCCTGCTCCAGGCCACCAGCACCACCGGCCAGGAACTGGTCCGCGGCACCGACGCCGGGAGCGGCCGCACCGACGTGGTCTCCACCGGCCTGCGCTGGTCCACCGACGACTCCAAGGGCTACGCCACCGCGACCCCGTCCGCCTCGCCGAGCGGGAAGCCGGAGACCACCGTCTGCCTGGTGATCAGCAACTCGCTGGCCGCGCAGGCCGGTGTCGCCGCCGACCCCGGCCTGCCGCTGGAGCTGACGGTCGACCTGACCGCCGCCTCGCCCTCCCCGGACGGCCCGGCGATGGGCCTCGGCCGCGGCTGGATCCTGCTGCTCGTGCTCACCCTGGCCGGCCTCGTGGCCGGTCTGCTGTTCGGTTGGATCGCCCGCTGGCGGATCGCTGTCTGGCAGGAGAACTGACCATGTCCCACTCGACGACCCGCGCCCGGCTCCGCACCGCGGTGACCGCGCTGGCCCTGCTCCCGGCACTCGCCCTCGCGGCCCCGGCCGCCTCCGCCGCCTCGCCCTCCCCGAGCGCGAGCGGCACGCCGGCTCCGGCCAACAAGGCCGGCACCTCCTTCCTGACCGCCGTCAACCTGGCCCCCGGTCAGGACGCCGCCGTCGCCGTCTCCACCGGCGACTACCTGTACTGGGCGTTCGGCGCCGCGGAGGGCCAGACCCCGACGGTCGGCCTGACCGTCACCCTGCCCCCGTCCGCGGACCGGCACGACCGGCAGACCTGGAGCGTCGAGGTGTTCGACGGGCTGCGCCGCCGCCAGTCCTGCACCGCCGGCACCCAGAACGCGACCGCCGAGCAGGCCACCGCCTCGCTCGCGCTCAGCTGCACCCTGCGGGAGGTCCGTTCCTGGGCCGAGCCGTGGTCCGGCGACCCGCTGCCCGGCACCTACTACGTCCGGCTCTCGGTCGCCGACGCCCCGCAGCCGGACCTCGGCCTGGCCGCCTCGGTCCAGCTGCACGTGACGGCCAAGGGCGACGCCGACAACGCCCAGCCGGAGGGCGGCGAGCTCAGGGCCCCGCTGGTCCCGCCGGCCGGCGGCGGCGCCGCGACCGCCAAGGCGGCGGCCCCCGAGGAGCCCGAGGACCACTGGTACACCGGCTGGTTCTCCGGCTGGAACAGCCGCTGGTTCTGGACCGCGGCCGGCGGCGTCCTGGCCGCCCTGGCCGGCGTCGCGGGCTACACCCTCACCCGGCACCCGCGCGGCCGCCGGCCCGCCCGCTACGGCTCGGTGCCGCCGCAGTCCGGCGCCCCCCAGCCGGGCCCGTACGCCGGCTCCGGCCAGCCCTGACGGACCCCGCCCCCGAGGGCCGGCCGGAGCACTGCTCCGACCGGCCCTCGGCCGTCCCGCCCCACCCCGGCAACCCGGGGCGCACCTGCCGGGCACGGCCCAGGACGTGTCTTGTGGATCAGGTCGGACCCGGGCTGATCCACAAGACACGGCCTAGGCTCGAACCGTGACACCACAGCCGGACGGCAGGATCGTGGTCGGCGTGGACGGCTCCCGGCTCTCCCACGCCGCCGTCCGCTGGGCCGCCCGGCTGGCCGCCCTCACCGGCGGCCCGCTGGAGGCGGTGACCGTCTGGGAGTTCCCGCTGCCGCAGGACGAGCACGGCCTGGTCCTGCCCGCCCTGGACGGTTTCGAGCCCGAGCGCCACGCCGCCCGGATCCTCGACGAGACCCTGGCCGCCAGCCTCTCCCCCGGCACGGCCGTCCGCCGCCTGCTCCGGGCCGGCGTCCCCGGCCCCACCCTGGTGGCCACCGCCCGGGACGCCACCGCGCTGGTCGTCGGCTCCCGCGGCCGCTCCGCCCCGCCCGGCGCCCCGCTCGGCACGGTGGCCCTCCACTGTGTCGACCACGCCCCCTGCACCGTGATCGTCGTCCGGGAGTGATCCGTCTCACAGCCGCCGCGGCGCCCGGCCCGTCACCCCGCCGCCCGGCTGACTTCCCGTCGAACCGGGTCCCGCCACAACGCAGAAGTCCCGCCTGGTCGATGACCGGGCGGGACTTCCGTTGGGTGGAGCTGAGGGGATTCGAACCCCTGACCCCCTCGATGCGAACGAGGTGCGCTACCGGACTGCGCCACAGCCCCAACGAGAAGAAACTCTAGCACCTTTCGGAGGGGGCTCGTGACCACCCCCCGGCGGCCGCCCAGGTCGGGGGCCCGCAGCGCCCCCGACCGGTCACTCGTTGGCCGCGCGCGGCCGGGACTCGGACCCGGGGGGCTCGGCGTACTGGTCGAAGAGCGGGGTGTTGCGGCCCTCGGCCGGGCGGCCCGCGCTCCAGGTGCCGGGGGCGGTCAGGTCGAGGCCGCGGCTGACCCGGGGGGCCACCGGCGCGGTCACGTAGGTCGGCAGCGGGACGGGCACCGGCTCCCAGGAGTCCGGGCCGGCCGCACCGCGCTCGCGCATGCCGTCGACCCACTCCTCGTGCTCGGTCGCCTCCGCGACGGCCGAGGCCGAGCCGGGGGCGCCGGCGGTCGCCCTGACCGCGTCGGCGTCGGTCGCCAGCCGCAGGTGCGGGCGGGCACGCCCGACCGGGACCTCCGGCGCCGGCTCGGCGAGCGGGGCCTCGGCGGCGGCCCGGGCGGCCTCGGCACGCTGGTGCTCGCGCTTGCGCAGCCGTTCGGCGGCCTGGGCCGCACGGACCCGGTCCAGCTTCACGGCGTACCGCTGGCGCTCCAGCCGCCGCAGGTGCCCGATGTAGAGGGTGAGCAGGAGGGCCGGGACCGCGGGGACCCAGAGGAAGGCCAGTCCGGCCACCGCCGCGACCACCGCGCCGACGGCGAAGGCCAGGAAGAGGACGGTGACCATCCGGCGCCGCCGGGCCAGCAGTCGGGCCCGGCGCTCGGGACCGCCGCCCGCGGCCGCGGCCCGCCCCTCGGTCCACCCCTCGGTCCGGTCGGCCGGGCGGTGCACCGGCCGGGCCGCCGGTCCGTCCTCGTCCGGCGCACCGACCGGCGGGCCGGCCGGGAGTCCGGCGGAGGGGTCGTCGGCGGGACTACCGGGGGGAACGTCGGAGGGGTCGCCGACAGCGGCCCCGTCCCGTCCGGAGGGTCCGTCGTCACTGCTCTGCTCGTCGTCACGCGGTTCGTCGCTCAGGGCCCGGGACGCCCGCCGCTCCAGCGCCGAACGCCCGGCCAGCAGGCGGATGGCGGTGCTGAAGCGTTCCGTCGGGCGCGCCTCGTTGAGCTCGTCCTGCCTGCGGAGCCACATCGGCACCAGATAGGCGGCCCAGGCCCCTACGATGACGGCGTAGATAAGGCCGCTACTGCTCACGTTTCACACCGTACGGGCGCGGGGGAAGGCCTGGTAGCAATTTGGCACGGCGTGTCGTGTGATCAAGCTGATTCTCCGACTATTTTGCCGGTATTTGTGCCCGTCCGTCGCCACGCCGATGCCATATCGATATTTCTTTCGAACATATATTCAATTTCTCGGACGCCGACCCGAACTGAGGGCCCGCCAGCGGTCCAGCATCCCCTCCGGAACCTCGTCGGCGGTGAGTGCGAACACCAGGTGGTCCCGCCAGTCCCCGTCGATGTGCAGATAGCGCGGCCGCATTCCCTCCGAGCGGAAGCCGAGCTTTTCCGCCACCCGCCGGCTCGGGGTGTTCTCCGGACGGATGCAGACCTCGATCCGGTGCAGGCCGAGGGTGCGGAAGCAGTGGTCGACCGAGAGCGCGACCGCGGTCGGCATGATGCCCCGCCCGGCCACCGCCTCGTCGATCCAGTAGCCGACGTTGGCCGAGCACATCGAACCCCAGGTGATCCCGCCGACCGTCAGCTGGCCGACCAGCCGGCCCTTGTACAGCACCACGAAGGGCAGCATCCGGCCGGCCGAGGCCTCGCCGCGCAGGTAGCGGACCATCTGCCGGTAGGTCGGGCGCGAGCCCGCGCCGTGGGCCGCCGGGCCCGGCGGCACGGTCGCCTCCCAGCGCCGCAGCCAGTCCCGGTTGCGGCGGCTGACCTCCTGCCAGTCGCGCTGGTCGCGGACCCGGATCGGGCGCAGCGCGACGTCCCCCTCGTGGAGCTCTACCGGCCAGCCGGCGTTCAGTGCGCTCTCCCGGAAGCTGGTGCGTCGGGCCGGGGGTGGTCGCCGCCGCCGAGCTGGTCGACGGCGTGCGCGAGCAGCGGCTCCAGGACGGCCAGGCCGTCCTTCACGCCGCCGGTCGAGCCCGGCAGGTTGACGATCAGGGTACGTCCGGCGAGGCCGGCCAGCCCGCGGGAGAGCGCCGCGGTGGGTACCTTGTCCCGGCCGTACGCCCGGATCGCCTCGGGGATGCCGGGGATCTCGCGGTCGAGGACGCGTGCCGTCATCTCGGGGGTGAGGTCGGTCGGCGAGATGCCGGTGCCGCCGGTGGTCAGCACCACGTCGTAGCCGGCCGCGACGGCCTCGCGCAGGGCCGCCTCGACCGGTTCGCCGTCCGGGACGACCCGGGGGCCGTCCGCGGCGAAGCCCATCCCGCGCAGACCGGCGACGAGCAGCGGGCCACCCTTGTCCTCGTACACGCCGGCCGAGGCGCGGTTGGAGACGGTGACGGCCAGCGCCCTCACGCGGACACCTCGGGGGCGGTCCAGTCGCCGCTCTTGCCGCCGGTCTTGGCGAGCACCCGGACGGACTCGATGGCGGCTCCCTTGTCGACGGCCTTGACCATGTCGATCACGGTCAGCCCGGCCACCGCGACGGCGGTCAGCGCCTCCATCTCGACGCCGGTCCGGTCGGTGGTCCGCACGGTCGCGGTGATCTCCACCGCGTCGTCGGCCACGGCGAGCTCCACCTTGACGCCGGAGAGGGCGATCGGGTGGCAGAGCGGGATCAGCTCGGGGGTCTTCTTCGCGCCCATGATGCCGGCGATCCGGGCGACGGCCAGCGCGTCGCCCTTGGGGACGCCCTCGCCGCGGAGCAGCTCGACCACCCGGGGGGCGACCCGGACCCGGCCGGCCGCGACCGCGGTGCGCGCGGTGACGGCCTTCTCGGAGACGTCGACCATCCGGGCCGCGCCCTGCTCGTCGACGTGGGTGAGGCCGACGTGGGTGAGGCGGTCGCCGGGCGGTGTGGTGGTCACGGGTGGCTCCAGGGGGCGCGCAGGTCGAATACCGCGCTACCGTACCCCCCGCTCCGGCCGGTGCGTGGGACGGGCCGCGCCGGTGAGACGGTCCACCGCGCCCGGGGTCCGGGCGGGCCCCGCGGCACCGCCGGGCGCCGGGTTCAGCCGCCGAGCAGGACCACGTCCACCGCGCTGCCCGCGGGCAGTTCGGTGACGTCCTCGGGGACGGTGATCAGGCAGTCCGCCCGGGCCAGCGCGCCGACCAGGTGCGATTCCGCGCCGCCGACCGGCTCCACCACGCCGTCCGCCGCCGAGTACCGGCCGCGCAGGAACTGCCGCCGCCCGGCGGGCGAGCGCAGGGCCACCGGGCAGTGCGCCCGGACCACCGGGCGGTGGACGTCGTCGGCGCCGAGCATGGTCCGGATCGCCGGGCGGACGAAGAGCTCGAAGGAGATGTACGCGCTGACCGGGTTGCCGGGCAGCGCCATCAGCGGCACGCCGGCGCCGGGGCCGATCCGGCCGAAGCCCTGCGGCTTGCCGGGCTGCATCCGCAGCCGGCGGAAGTCCACCCCGCCGTACTCGGCGAAGACCTCCTTGACCACGTCGTAGGCGCCGACGCTGACGCCGCCGCTGGTGACGATCAGGTCGGCCCGGCCGAGCTGGTCCTCCAGGACGGCGCGCAGCCGGGCCGCGTCGTCGGGGACTCCGCCGACCCGGTAGGCGATCGCGCCGGCGTCGAGGGCGGCCGCGGTGAGGGTGAAGCTGTTCGAGTCGGTGATCTGCCCGGGACCGACCGGCTCGCCGGGCTGGACCAGTTCGCTGCCGGTGGAGAGCACCACGACCCGCGGGCGCGGGCGGACGGTGACGGTGGGCCGGCCGACGGCGGCGAGCAGGCCGAGCTGGGTGGGCCCGAGCCGGGTGCCGGCGGTCAGGACCCGGGTGCCGGCGGCGACGTCGCTGCCGCGGCGGCGGATGTGGGCGCCCTCGGCGACCGGGCGCAGCACCCGGACCTCCTCGCCCTCGACCGGTGCGGTCATCGCGTCGGCGGCGCGGCCGGTGCCGGTGCCGCCGTCGGTCCACTCGACCGGGGCGACGGCCTGGGCGCCGGGCGGTACGGGGGCGCCGGTCATGATCCGGGCGGCCTGGCCGGGACCGACCCGGGGGAGTTCGTCGGCGCCGGCGGCGATGTCGCCGACCACGGAGAGCACCGAGGGGTACTCACCGGTGGCGCCGGCGGTGTCGGCGGTGCGGAGGGCGTAGCCGTCCATCGAGCTGTTGTCGAAGGACGGCAGGTCGCCCTCGGCGAGCACGTCCTCGGCCAGTCGGCAGCCCTGCGCGTCGAGCAGCTGGAGCTCGATGGCGGGCAGCGGGCCGACGGCGGCCAGCACGTCGGCGAGGTGCTCGTCGACCGTCCAGAGGCCGGACGGGTCCGCCGGGGCGGGCCGGGCGGACGGGGCCGTCCGGCCGGACGGATCCGGCCGGACGGCGACCGGGCGGACGGGCGGCGCCGGGTCCGCGGAGCCGTCGCAGCAGGCTGCGGGGGTGGTACTGCTCTCCGTGGACCCGGTCATCGGCGCGCTCGCTCTCGGTCGGTGTGTCAGTCCTGCAGCTCGGAGGCGACGAACTCGCGCAGCCAGCTGCGGAAGCCCGGGCCCAGGTCCTCGCGCTCGGAGGCCAGCCGGACGATGGCGCGCAGGTAGTCGGCGCGGTCGCCGGTGTCGTAGCGGCGGCCCTTGAAGAGCACACCGTGCACCTGGCCGCCGGTCGAGGCGTCGCGGGTGGTCAGCTCGCGCAGGGCGTCGGTGAGCTGGATCTCGCCGCCGCGGCCCGGCTGGGTCTCGCGCAGCACGTCGAAGACCGAGGGGTCGAGGACGTAGCGGCCGATGACCGCGTAGTTCGACGGGGCGTCGGCGGTGTCCGGCTTCTCGACCAGGTCGGTCACCTGGAAGACGTCCTCGCCGAAGCCGTTCGGCTTGACGGCGGCGCAGCCGTACAGGTGGATCTGGGAGGGGTCGACCTCCATGAGCGCGACGACCGAGCCGCCGAGCTCCTGCTGGACCTCGATCATGCGGGCCAGCAGCGGGTCGCGCGGGTCGATCAGGTCGTCGCCCAGCAGGACGGCGAACGGCTGGCCGGCGACGTGCTGCTCGGCGACCGAGACGGCGTGGCCGAGGCCCTTCGGGTCGCCCTGGCGGACGTAGTGCATGTTGGCGAGCTCGACGGACTCGCGGACCCGGCGGAGGCGGTCCTCGTCACCCTTGCGGGCGAGCAGCTCCTCCAGCTCGTAGGCGCGGTCGAAGTGGTCCTCCAGGGCGCGCTTGTTGCGGCCGGTGACCATCAGTATGTCGGACAGCCCGGCGGAGGCCGCCTCCTCGACGACGTACTGGATCGCCGGCTTGTCGACGACGGGCAGCATCTCCTTCGGAGTGGCCTTGGTGGCCGGCAGGAAGCGGGTTCCCAGGCCGGCCGCGGGGACCACGGCCTTGGTTACCGGGATTCGGGAGTTCGTCGTCGTCATGCGTTTACCTTACTAAGGCACGTGTTTCGCCTGGCCGGGCGCAGTTGAGCGGTGCTGGGACAGCACGTCGCCTGACCCGGCCGCTATGGCAGGCAAAGGGGACGTGACGGGTGGGGCGAGGGGGTCCCCTCCGGCACAGGGCGACAGACTACCCGGCTTTCCCGAACGGTCACGTTCGGCTGCGAAGACACCTTCCGCACACGAGAAGACGCCCGGGGAGACGGCCGGGGAAACGACTGGGGATGCGACCGGGGAAACGACCGGAAGGTCGGAAGGAAGGTCGGCGGGGAGGCCGGCCCGGGCGGCGGACGGAGCGGCGGTTCCCCGCCAGCAGTCGCCGCCGGCCCCGCGGGCCGCGGCCAGCGCCCGGTCCGCGGCCCGGAGCAGCACGGCCGCGTGGGCGCCGTCCTCGGGCAGGACGGCCAGGCCGACCGCGGCGGTGAGCCCGTTGCCCTGCGGGCGGCGGCCCTCCCGGCTGCCCGAGGACCAGTCCAGCAGCAGGTGGCGGCGGACCGACCAGACCAGCCGGTCGGCGACCTGGGCCGCGCCCTCGGCGCCGGTGTCCGGCAGGACCACCAGGAACTCCTCGCCGCTGTACCGGCCCAGGGTGTCGGAGCGGCGGATCTCCATGCCGAGCCGCTGCGCGAGGTCGCGCAGCACCGTCCCGGCGCGGGCGCGGCCGTGCTCGGCGACCACCGCGTCGAAGCCGGCGATCTCCAGCAGCAGGACCGCCAGCGGGCGGGGGCCGTCCTGCTGGCCGTGCCCGTGCTGCTCGGCCCGGCGGGCCCGGTCGATCTCCCGGTCGAGGGTGAGCTGGAGGTGCCGGTAGTTCCAGACGCCGGTGAGCGGGTCGCAGGAGGCGGTGCGCTCCAGCTCGGCGCAGCGGGCCTCCAGCTCGACGATCCGCTCGCGCAGCCCGGCCTCGCGGTCGGCCGCGCCGGACGCGCCGCGCCGCAGCCGGACACCGAGCAGGGCGGCGCCGGCCAGCGCCGGGGCGCTCAGCACGGCCAGGGCCTGGACCAGCAGCGGGGTGGACATCGGGGCGCCTTCCGCGTGTCAGGCTCTGAGCGTCACGGGCCCAGAGCGCGGGTCGGAGCGATGGTCGGAGCGGTGGAGGAGCGGTGGAGCATCCCATGCACAACGAGAAGGGCCCGCTGAGGACACGGCTGCTGTCCGAACGCCGGGCGCTGTCGGCCGAGGCCCGGGAGCGGGCCGCCGGGGCGCTGGCCGGGCACGCCGGAGAGCTGGCCGGGCCGGGCGCCACGGTGGCCGCGTACGTCTCGGTGGGCGCCGAGCCCGGCACCCGACCGCTGCTGGACGCGCTCCGGGCGCGCGGGGTGCGGGTGCTGCTCCCGGTGCTGCTGGCCGACAACGACCTGGACTGGGCGGAGTACGGGGGCCCGGAGGCGCTCCTCCCGGCCGGGCGCGGGCTGCTGGAGCCGACCGGTGAGCGGCTCGGCCCGGAGGCGGTGACCGGGGCGGGCCTGGTGCTGCTGCCGGGGCTCGCGGTGGACCGCCGGGGGCTGCGGCTGGGGCGGGGCGGCGGCTCGTACGACCGGGTGCTGGCCCGGCTGGAGCGGGCCGGCGTGCGGCCGGTGCTGGCGGTGCTGCTCTACGAGCACGAGCTGCTGGAGCGGGTGCCGGCGGAGCCGCACGACCGGCCGGTGGACCTCGCGCTGACCCCCTCGGGGCCGCACCGGTTGGGGTGAGCCCCTTCCGTGGGGCGTACGGCGACGGCCCCGCGCCCCCGGGGATCCGGGAGTGCGGGGCCGTCGCGGGCGTCGACCGCCGGTCGGCCTCGGCCGTTCGTCGGTGTCGGCCGCCGGTCGGTGTCAGCCGTGGGTCGGTGTCAGCCGTTGGTCAGCGTCAGCTTGTGCTTGGCCGACTTCTCGACCGCGTCCGCCGAGAAGGACCAGGTCAGCAGCTTGCCCTTGAGCCAGAGGTCGGTCTGGTCGTTGTAGTTGGCGTGGAACGCGTGCCCCGAGGCTCCGCCGACGTTGATCCAGCGGGAGGCGTCGAGGTCGCTCAGGTCTATCACCATCCGCATCGACGGGATCCAGTCGACCTGGTAGCCGGCCGCCGCGTTCCAGCCCGCCGCGTCGACCGCCGCCGAACCGCCGGAGAGGCGGTACGGGCCGCGGTTGAGCAGCCGGTGGACGGCGCCGGAGGCGATCGAGGAGTCGTCCGAGCCGAGCGTCCGCTCGCGCAGCTCCAGCTTGTGCAGGCGGCCCCAGCTCCAGGTGGAGATGTCCTTGGTGAGCAGCGCGGTGAGCTCCTGGCGGGCGTTCTTCATCGCCTCGCGGAGCAGGTTGTCGAGGCCCTTCTGCTCCTTGTGCTGGGAGTCGATGTACGTCCACCAGCTGCTGTCGGGCTTCTCCAGCTGCTGCCGGACCACCTCGGTCCAGCGGTCGCCGCCGTCCGGCTGGGCCTTGCCCGGGTCGCGGGTGCCGCACTCGGTGACGATGGTGGACTTGCTGTCCGGCTTGGTCGGGTCGGCCTGCTGGCGGACGAGCAGGCAGTTGTCCTCCGCCCGCAGGTCGGCCGGGAACTTCTGGCCGAAGGCGAGGGTGAGCAGCTGGCGCCAGACGCCGTTGTAGTAGGCGGCGGCCGCCGAGTCGGCGTCCTGGTGGTAGTTCCAGTCCTTCAGCAGGTCCTGCGCCTCGCGCACGTAGGGGTCGTCGATCTGCACCTTGAGCAGCATCGGGACCAGCGTCTTCGCGAGGATGCTGGTGTTGTCGAGCTGCATCTCCTGCATGTCGTCCGGCGAGATCTTGCCGTTGTTCTTGAGCCGGGCGTCGATCTGCTCGGTGATCTCCTTGGCCCGGGTGCCGTACTCCCAGTCCTTGGTCAGCAGGTACTTGTACGACGGGTCGACCACGGCCTGGTTGGCGGTGACGATGTAGCCGGCCGAGGGGTTGAGGCTGTACGGCAGGGCGTTGAACGGGACCGGGTCCTTCTTCCACTGGTAGGAGGAGTCCCAGCCCGGCGCCGGGTTGCGGCCGTCGCCGTTGCCGCGGACCGGGATGTACCCGGGGGCCTGGTAGCCGATGTTCTTGGCGTCGGCGTAGATCAGGTTCTGGGCCGGGACGGCGAAGTCCTTGGCGGCCCCCCGGAACTCCTCCCAGTTCTTCGCGCGGTCGAGCGCGAACACGGCGTCCATGGTCTTGCCGGGGACGAGCGCGGCCCACTGCAGCGCGACGCCGTAGCCGGTGGTGCCGCGGTCCGGGGCGGAGCTGCCGTTCGGCGCGTACTTGCCGACGTTCTGCTGCTCGGTGCTCGGGTCGGAGATCAGCGGGGCGCCGGTCCTGGTGGTGCGGACGGTGATGGTGCGGTCCTCGCCGCCGGCGACCTTGATGGTCTCCCTGCGGAGCTCGAACTTCTCCTCCTTGCCGTCCACCAGGTAGGTCTCCGGGCCGGTCACCTTCTCCAGGAAGAGGTCGGTGACGTCGGCGCCGAGGTTGGTGAGGCCCCAGGCGACGTCCTTGTTGTGGCCGATCACCACGCCGGGCATGCCCGCGAAGGTGAAGCCGGAGACGTCGTACTGGCAGGCGGGCGAGGCCGCCCGGCAGTGCAGGCCCATCTGGTACCAGACCGAGGGCAGGCCGGGGCCGAGGTGCGGGTCGTTGGCCAGCAGCGGCTTGCCGGTGGTGGTGTGGTTGCCGTCGACCACCCAGGAGTTGGATCCGATGCCCTGGCCGTTGCGGCCGACCATCTCGGGCAGCGCGTCGATCCGGTCGGTGACGTCCTTGAGGAGCGCCTTGGTGGCCGCCGCGCCCTGGGCGGTGGCGCCGGTGCCGGTGGCGCCGGCGGCCGGGGCGGAACCGTCGGACGGCCGGTAGCTGTCGCCGCTGACGGTGCCGGTCTTCACGATCGTGCCGTTGCGGGCGTACGGGTAGTCCGGGTACAGCTCGGCGATCTTCTCCGGGCTGAAGTCCTGGGCGAGCAGCGAGCGGTCGATCTCCTCCTGGAGGTTCCCGGAGAGGTCCCAGGCCATGGCCTTGAGCCAGGCCACCGAGTCGACCGGGGTCCACTGCTCGGGCTTGTAATCGCCGTTGGCGACGCCGAGCAGGGTGTACTCCAGGGAGGCGCTCGACCCGCCCGGGTGCTCGGCGAGCCAGGCGTTGACGCCGTCCGCGTAGGCCTGCAGGTTCTTCTTGGTGTCGGCCGACAGCTGGGTGTCGAACTCCTTCTGGGCCACCTGGCGCCAGCCCATGGTGCGGATGAAGGAGTCGGTCTCGACCTGGCCGTCGCCGAACATCTCGGACAGCCGGCCCGCGGTGATGTGCCGGCGGACGTCCATCTCCCAGAACCGGTCCTGGGCCTGGACGTAGCCCTGGGCGCGGAAGAGGTCCTCGTTGGTGTCCGCGTAGAGCTGGGGGATGCCGTTGGCGTCCCGCTTGACGTCGACCGGCGCGCTCAGGCCCGCCACCTTGACGGTGCCGTCGACCTCCGGGAAGGACGCGCGGACCGCGGCCACCCCCCGGTAGCCGCCGTAGCCGGCGCCGGCCACCAGCAGCACGACCAGCACGATCACGATCAGACGGGCGCGCCGGAACTTCTTCGAGCGGGGCATCTGGGTCCTTGCGGTCCTCACTGGGGGGCGGGCGGACATGTCAAGGGCACGGGGCCGTGACAGGGCACCACATTAGGCCGACTCGGCTGGCGGGCGTGCACGGGGGACGCTCACGGTGGGATCGGGCGAGGTCAGAAGCGGAGGTGAGGGGTCATGCGACAGGGAAACCTAAAGATATGGCAAAATGTTAGACTGCGTAACGATCCGCAAGGGGAGTAATCGGCGCGCCCGCCCCCGCCCTGCCGATCGCGCGCCCCCGGCCTCACCGCCACCAGACACCCCGCCCGCCCGCTGCCAGCCCGAGGTGCCCCTGCGTGAACGTCGACCACCTGAACCAGCTGCTCCTCGAATTCTCCGTGATCCTGCTGGTCGCGGTGGCCGCCGTGCGCGTCTCGACGAAATCGGGGCTGCCAAGCCTGCTGATCTACCTCGGCATCGGCGTGGCGCTCGGCCAGAACGGCCTCGGCATCACCTTCAACAACGCCGAGCTCACCCAGGTGCTCGGCTACGCCGCCCTGGTGGTGATCCTGGCCGAGGGCGGCCTCAAGACCAACTGGCGCGAGGTCAAGCCCGTGATGCCGGCCGCCACCGTCCTCGCCACCGTCGGCGTGGGCGTCAGCGTCTTCGTCACCGCCGCCGGCGCGCACTGGCTCGTCGGCCTCGACTGGCGGACCTCGCTGCTGCTCGGCGCGATCGTCTCGTCCACCGACGCCGCGGCCGTCTTCTCCGTCCTGCGGATGGTCCCGCTCCCGCACCGGCTGACCGGCCTGCTGGAGGCCGAGTCCGGCTTCAACGACGCGCCCGTGGTCATCCTGGTCGTCGCCTTCGCCACCACCGGGGAGCTGGACTCCTGGTACGTGCTGGTCGGCACCATCCTCGCCGAGCTCGCGATAGGCCTCGCGGTCGGCCTCGCGGTCGGGAAGATCGGTGCCTTCGGGATCAAGCACGTCGCCCTGCCGTCCTCCGGCCTCTACCCGATCGCCGTCATGGCGCTCACCGTGCTCGCCTACGCCGGCGGCGCGCTGCTGCACGGCTCCGGCTTCCTCGCCGTCTACGTCAGCGCCGTCATCCTGGGCAACGCCAAGCTGCCGCACGGGCCCGCCGTCCGCGGCTTCGCCGACGGCCTGGCCTGGATCGGGCAGATCGGCATGTTCGTCCTGCTCGGCCTGCTCTGCACCCCCGAGACGATGGGCTCGGCCGTGGTGCCGGCCCTGGTGATCGGCGCGGTGCTGGTCTTCGTGGCCCGGCCGCTCTCGGTGGTGTTCACCCTCACGCCCTTCCGGCTGCCCGTCCGCGAACAGGCCCTGCTGAGCTGGGCCGGCCTGCGCGGGGCGGTGCCGATCGTGCTCGCCACCATCCCGATGGTCTCCGGCGCGCCGATGGCGCAGGAGGTCTTCAACATCGTCTTCATCCTGGTCGTGGTCTTCACCCTGCTCCAGGGCCCGACCCTGCCCTGGGTCGCCAAGTGGCTGCGGATCGGCGAGGGCTCGATGGGCCAGGACCTCGGCATCGAGTCGGCGCCGCTGGAGAAGCTGCACGGCCACCTGCTGTCGGTGGCGCTGACGCCGGCCTCCCGGATGTCCGGTGTGGAGGTCGGCGAACTGCGGCTGCCGGCCGGCGCGGCGGTGACCCTGGTGGTCCGCGAGGGGACCAGCTTCGTGCCGGACAAGGAGACGGTGCTGCGCGGCGGGGACGAACTGCTGGTGGTCACCACGGACGAGGTGAGCGAGGCGGCCGAGCGGCGGCTCCGGGCCGTGGACAAGGGCGGCAAGCTGGCCGGCTGGCTGCACGGGCGGGAGTGAGCGCTCCGGGGGTGCCGGACGCCCGGCACCCCCGGCGTCCTGGCGCCCCCGGCCTTTGGGTGCCCTGGCCTCTCGGTGCCCTGGCCTCGTGGCGCCCTGGTCTCCTGGTGCGGCACCGGCCTCCCGGCGTCCTGCGCCTCCCGGCTATGGGACGTTCGACCGGCATTCACCTTCGATAGGCAGGACAACTTTGGGCATGCCCTGTATTGTGGAGGGAAGCGCGCCATCTACGCGCGTATAGCTACTCTGGATGACACACCCCCAGCATCTGCCTGATGCAGAGTTGGCGCGACCGCTCGGCGGCCGCGGTCCGGCCCTCGGTGACCCCGCCGGCCGGCCCGGTATCTACCCCGGTCGACGCGCGAGAGGACGACTCTCGGCGCCGTCGGGGCTTTTTCATGCCCTGCCGCGCTACCAGGCAGCAGGAAGGACCGACCGTGACGGCCCGCCGAACGGTCGACGACGCCATGCCCGGGCACGACCTGCCCGCCGCGCCCGAGGACCGCGCCGACACCACCCCCACCCGGGTCGGGTACGGCGCGCTGCTGCGCACCCCCGGAGCCTGGACGTTCCTCGTCCCCGCCTTCGCCGCCCGGCTCCCCTACGCGATGCTCAGCCTCGGCATCCTGCTGCTGATCCGCGACACCCACGGCTCCTACGGCACCGCCGGCACCGCCGCCGCCGTCTCCGCCGTCGCCCAGGCCCTGATCGGGCCGCAGACCGGCCGGCTGGCCGACCGCTTCGGCCAGGCCGCCGTCCTGGTGCCGACCGTGCTGGTGCACGCCGTCTCGGTCGGTGCGCTGATCGCGCTGGCACTCGGCCACGCACCGGTCTGGAGCCTCTTCCTCGCCGCCGCGGCGGCCGGTGCCTCCGTGCCGCAGATCGGCGCGATGGTCCGGGCCCGCTGGGTGGCCAAGCTCTCCGCGGAGGGCGCGCCGCCGGCCAAGCTGAACACCGCCTTCGCCTTCGAGTCGGTGACCGACGAGTTCACCTTCGTGATCGGCCCGGTGCTGGCCTCCGCCATCGCCGCCACGGTCAACCCGGCGACCGGACTGATCGCCGAGGCTGCGCTGACCGTCGTCGGCGGGCTCGCGTTCGCCGCCCAGCGGCGCACCGCGCCCGCGCTGCACCCGCACGTTCCGGGCGCCCGCCGGGCCTCCGCCCTCGCCTCGCCCGGCGTCCGGCTGCTGGCCGGCGCGTTCCTGGGCGTCGGCACGGTCTTCGGCGCGATGCAGGTCTCCGTCGCCGCGTTCACCGAGTCGGTCGGACAGCCCGGGGCCAGCGGCACCGTGTACGGGATCTTCGCCGGCGGCTCGATGCTGGCCGGCGTGCTCTACGGGATGATCGCCTGGCGGCACGCCGCCCGGCACCGGATGCTCGCCAGCTACGCGCTCCTGGTGATCGGCTGCTCGACGCTCTGGGCGATGCCCAACCTGGCCTCGCTGGCCGTCGCCGGCCTGTTCTGCGGCCTGGCCATCGCACCGACCCTGATCACCGGGTACACGCTGGTCGAGACGCTGGTCGAGGACGGCGCCAAGACCGAGGCATTCACCTGGCTGACCGGCGCCATCGGGCTGGGCCTGGCGGTCGGGTCGATGGTGGCCGGCCAGCTGGTCGACGGGAACGGGCCGTCGGCCGGATTCCTGGTGCCGGTGGCCGGCGCCGGGCTGGGCCTGGCCGCGCTGGTCACCCTGCGGGGCCTGCTGGTCGCGCCGGGCGCCGGGGCCGGGAACACGGTGGCCGCCGGATCGGGCGCCGGGTCGGGCGCGGGGTCGGGTGTCGCTCCTCAGCTGGTGGGCGCCGCCAAGGGCTGAACGCCGGGCGGTGCGGGGCGGCGTCCCGGCGACGGGCCGGACTCATCTCACATCCGAGTCGCTGGACTGATCCAGCGGAATGCCGCATCATTGACCATCGTTAGCACTCATCAGGCGAGAGTGCCAGGAGGAAGACAAGTGCCCACGTACCAGTACCAGTGCACCGAGTGCGGCAACGGCCTGGAGGCGGTGCAGAAGTTCACCGACGAGCCGCTGACCACGTGCCCCGACTGCGAGGGACGCCTTCGCAAGGTCTTCTCCGCCGTGGGCGTGGTCTTCAAGGGCTCCGGCTTCTACCGGACCGACAGCCGCTCCTCCTCCAGCAGCTCGGTGAGCTCGTCCACCACCTCGTCGACGTCGACCTCGTCGTCCTCGTCCACGGCCTCGTCCTCGGGCGGCTCCGCCCCTGCGGCGAGCCCGGCCCCCGCGGCAGGCTGACCTCCGCGACAGCGACCGGACCGGGACTGCCGGACTGCCGGAACAGATCATCGAACGGCCCGTCGAACCCGCAAACACGCGGGTGCGGCGGGCCGTTCGCATTCCCTGATTGACGACACTCCCCCGAACGGCCCATGAATTCACACGTCCGGGGGATGCGCGTTATCCACAGCCCCGAGTTGTCCACAGGCTGAGGAAAAGATTTCCACCCGTCGCGCGGGCGGCCCAGAGTGTGCGTCAAGAGAAGCCGACCCGAGGCCGACCGGAAACGGACCCGGCCGGGGCCGGCACCCTGCGACCACCGGTGGTGCCCGTGCCGACCAGAAGCCACTCCCGCCCGCTCCCCCTCCCGCTCCCGCCGCTGCCCGCGCCGAGTGTCCCGCCGCGGCAGCCGGTGCCGCCGTTCCCGCCGATCAGACGGGGAGCCGGGCGCGGACACCGGCTCCGGCAGGCGCTCCGGCACCGCTCCGGGGGACCGGCCCTCCTCCTGCTCGCCATGGCCGCGGCGCTCGCCTTCGGCCCCGCGCGAGCGGGCCTGCCCCCGCCGGACGCGGCCCCCACCCACCGAACGGGTTGTCAATCGGGGGGAGCCGAAGATCACCCGTAACCGGAAAACGACTTCGTCGTTCACGCGGCATGAAAGGCTTCAAAAAGTTCCTGCTGCGTGGAAATGTCGTCGAGCTGGCCGTCGCCGTGGTCATCGGCGCCGCTTTCACCAACATCATCAACGCCTTCGTCAAGGGCGTGATCAATCCGATCGTCGGCTTGTTCGGAGCCAGGGACCTCGCGTCCTACAGCTCCTGCCTCAAGGGCCCCTGCGAGCTGGGCGCGGGCGGTGAGGTCACGTCCGGAATCCTCATCCTCTGGGGCAGCGTGCTGAGCGCGGCCCTGCAGTTCCTGATCACCGCCGCCGTCGTCTACTTCTGCCTCATCCTGCCGATGACCAGGTACACCGCCCACCGCAAGACGCCGGAGGACATCGCGGCGGAGGCCGAGGCCAAGGAGGTCACCCTGCTGACCGAGATCCGCGACGCCCTGGTCACCCAGGTCCGCTGAGGCGCACCGGCCGGCGCCGGGCCGCCGGTCAGTCGCCGTGGTGCGGCGGGCGCTGGCTCAGGTACCAGTCCAGCCCCCGTCCACCGCTCTCCCCCGCCCCCGGGCGACTGCCCCAGCCGGCGTCGGTGTCGTCCCGGGACTGCTGGTCCAACGGGTCCCGGAAGACCAGCCGGGCGCGCTCCGACCGGCGGGCCCCGGCGCGGCCGTCCTGCACCGGCTCCCGCCCGCCCGTCGGCGTTCCGACCGCCGCGGCTCCGTCCGTCGCGGCTCCGTCCGTCGCGGCTCCGTCCGTCTGCGCCTTCTCCACCGAGCCGTCCCCGCCGTCCATGCCGCTCACACCGCCGCCGTCACCCATGCCGTCCACCGTCCTCGCCGATCCCCGCCCGCCCCTACAGCCTAGAAGCCCCCCCGCCTCACAACCGCCGCCGCACGCACGCGGGCCCGGTGCGGAGCGCTCCGCACCGGGCCCACCGTGCCCGTTCCTTCCGGCCGTCGACCGCCGGCCGTCACGCCGCCTCGAAGCCCGCGTGATCGGCGATCTTCTTCAGCTCGGCCAGCGCGTGCTTCTCGATCTGGCGGATCCGCTCCCTGGTCAGTCCGTGCTGCTTGCCCACCTCGGTCAGGGTGCGCTCGCGGCCGTCCTCCATCCCGTACCGCGACCGGATGATCGAGGCCGTACGGTCGTCCAGCCGCCCGATCAGGTCGTCCAGCTCCTCGCGGCGGAGCATGACCATCACGGCGTCCTCCGGGGAGGTCGCGCCGGTGTCCTCGACGAGGTCGCCGAACTGGGTCTCGCCCTCGTCGTCGACCGACATGTTCAGGCTGACCGGGTCGCGCGCCCAGTCCAGCACGTCCTTGATCCGGGCCTCGGTGGTGTCCAGCTCGGCCGCGATCTCGGACGGGTCGGCCTCCCGGCCCAGCTCCTTGGACTTCTCCCGCTGCACGCGCCGGATCCGGCCCAGCTCCTCCACCAGGTGGACGGGCAGCCGGATCGTGCGCGACTGGTCGGCGATCGACCGGGTGATCGCCTGTCGGATCCACCAGGTGGCGTAGGTCGAGAACTTGAAACCCTTGGCGTAGTCGAACTTCTCGACCGCCCTCACCAGACCCGCGTTGCCCTCCTGGATGAGGTCCAGCAGCGGCAGCCCGCTGCGCGGGTAGCGCCGGGCGACGGCCACCACGAGGCGGAGGTTGGACCGGATGAAGACGTCCTTGGCGCGCTCGGCGTCCTCGGCTATCGCCTCCAGCTCCTCGCGCTGCATTCCCTCGGGGAGCTCGTCCTCCTCCAGCAGGTGCTGGGCGTACACGCCGGCCTCGATCCGCAGCGAGAGCTCGACCTCCTCGGCGGCATCGAGCAGGGGCGTCCTGGCGATCTCGTCGAGGTACATGCCGACCAAGTCGCGGTCGGCCTCAAGGTTGGTCGGGCGGGCCGCGCGAGTCCGGTCGGCCCTGTCGCGAACGACGGCACGGGTGGCCATGCTTGCTCCCTTTGCTGGTGTTGCCGAGGTCTGCCTGCCTGCCCGGAAAGGGCAAGAAGTGGGGGCCCCGGGGGGCCTCACACGTAACGATCCAACGAACAGAATCCGGACAACATTCCCAAGTCGCTCAGATTCTTCCGGCGATGCAGTATCCTGCCGGATTTCACCCCGCCCTTGAACGGAGGGTGACCGGCCGAGCACCCGAGGTGCCGCTTCGGGGCGATCCCACCGCGCCGCCGGACACTCTCCGGCACCACTGCGGCGCACGCCCGCGCGCCGCCCCCTTCCGTGAACCCCCGGGCCGCCACCCGCGTTCCCGCGCGGGTCGCGCCCGCCCCCCGGCGCACGCAGGTCCTCCGCACAAAAGATGCCAAATCGCTATCGGCTCAGCGCTCGATCAGCACGACCGGCTGGGAAGGTGTCAGCCATGCACCTGACCAACAGCTCGCCCACCATCACCCCGCGTGATCGCCACTTGCTCCGGCACACGGCACTCGCGGTCTGCTGTGCCGCGCTGTTCGCCGTCCTGGCGGCCCTGGTGCAGACCCGCTGGCGTCCGCTCGACCGGTTCGACCACGGGCTGGTGGACGGCCTGCACCGCTACGCCACGGAGCACACCGTCTGGACCGCTGCGGTGCAGACGCTCTCCGACATCGGCGGCACCGTCACCATGCGCACGGTGCTCGGGGTGGTCGCGGTCTGGCTCTGGCTGATCGGCGCCCGGGTGCTGGCCGGCTGGGTGGCAGCACAGACCCTGGTCGGCTGGGGCGGCCTGTGGGTCCTGAAGCTCTCCTTCGGGCGTGTGCGGCCCGCCTTCTCCGATCCGGTCTCGCACGCCGGCGGCCCGGCCTTCCCCTCCGGCCACGCGATGGCCTCAGCGATCACCTGCGCCGTCCTGGTGGGCCTGCTCTGGCCCCGCGTCCGCCGCGCAGGCCGGATCACCGCGTGCTCGGTCGCCGCCTTCACCGTCCTGGCGATCGGCTTCACCAGGGTCGCCCTCGGCGTCCACTGGCCCAGCGACGTCCTCGCCGGCTGGCTCGCCGCCGGCATCGTCCTCGGCTCCGTCACGGTGGTCATCGAACTCTCCCGCCCCGGCGCCCTGGCCCGCGACGTCCGCCGGGTCGACTGGCGCACCCGCCCCCGGGTCCAGCGCGTCCTCGTCTCCCCCACCGGTCTCCCCCAGGACGCCGAGGAGCCCACCGGCCACCCCGACGAGATGATCCGTGACGCCCCCTTCCCCCCGGACGCCGCGGACCCCGGCCGCAGGCCGGCACGAGGTACCCGATCCCGGCGTCCGTGATCTACTCGGCGGCGCCCCAGGGGGCCTTCGGCGGTCCGGCAGAATCGGCGGACTCGGTGAGCAGCCGCGCGCGGCGCATCGCGTCGAGCCCCTCGGACGTCCGCGGGACCGTCGAGCACGGTGGCGAACCGGTCGACTCGCGCCGGGCAACCGAGCTGCGCCCACCAGCCCCGGCAGGCGACTGCGCCCTGGGGCGCCAAGAGGAGCAGCCCGGAGCGGCCTCTCCTCCTCCCCGTCTGCCCGGCGAGGGTCCACGTACTCCTTAAGGCCTTCCCAGGTCCTCTGACGCCCCCGCAGCACGGCCACTGGGGAAGCGGACGGGGCGGCTTCGGTCGGCGCCCCACCCCGCTGCCGACCCCACCGACGACGAAGGGCCGGCTCCGAGGATCGCCCTCGTGCACCGGCCCTTCTCACGTCTCCCGCCGGGGCCCGACTGTGCCCCAGACAGGATTCGAACCTGCGACACCGGCTTCAAGGAGCACAGGTGTTGCCTACGCGCTACGACCTGCGCCGAAGTGGCGCCGGCGCTCCACCCCAAGCCTTTACCGTCGCCGCCCACAATTCCCCGTGGCCTCCCGCCCGTCCTGGTCGGCTGTGGCACGGAAGGCTGCCCGGCGAGGCGGTGAGGGCGAACCCCATCCCCGCGCGCGGGGCCGACATCAGGCAGATGGCGGGGTCGATACCCGCGCAGGGATCATCCCCGCGCGTGCGGGGCAGACCCCTTGGGCGTGCGCGACACCAGGAACCGGCCGGGACCATCCCCGCGCGTGCGGGGCAGACGTGCTGGGCGGCGAGACCCGCCGGCACGCACTGGGACCATCCCCGCGCGTGCGGGGCAGACTCGCTGCGGGACGTTCTGAAGTGGGCCGCGCGGGGACCATCCCCGCGCGTGCGGGGCAGACACTTCATGACCTGCGGTGTTGTTGTCGAGGAGTTGCCGAACAATCGGTCCGCCGCGAGCGTACCGGGCTGAGGCCGTGCCAGCCGAAGGTCACGGTCTACCAGCGCATGACCGGCGACCGTGACCGGGCCATCGCCGGCCGGATGGGCGGGATGGTCCAGAAAAAGCTGGAGAAGGGCGCCCCTCCGGAGCGATCTGGCACGGACGTGGCACAGGGCGACCAGCAGGACTGAAAGGCAAAGGCCCAGGTCGGAGGGATTCACCCTCTGGCCTGGGCCTTTTCTGCGTTCTGTGCTGTGCCCCAGGCAGGATTCGAACCTGCGACACCGGCTTTAGGAGAGCCGTGCTCTATCCCCTGAGCTACTGAGGCGGGGATGACCGCTGACAGCCTAGCGGATCGGCAGGCGGTGGAGTGGCCGGGCGGGGGTGGAGCGGACGGGCGGGCCGACGGTGGGTCAGGTCGTCCGGGTGGATCCCGGGGCCGGCTCTGGGGGCGGGCGGGGTGAGGGCGGGCCGCTCGGCGGGCGGGCCCGGTCGGTGTCGGGACCGGGTGTCTCCTCTTACCTACCCGTTGCCCGCCCGGCCCGGCCCGCCCGGTGTTCGTCGGGTAGGACGAGCGCACCGGGCCGGTGCCGCGTCGGCCCCGGATGCGTGCCCACGGGGGCCGGGCGACCATGGTGCACAGTGACCAGGTCGGGAGGACGAGCCCGTGAGCGAGCAGCCGACCGGCCGGAAGGCCCGGCGGAGGGCGCGGTGGAAGGTGCGGTCGGCGGAGCTGGCCGGATACGCGCGCGAGCTGCCCGTGCACGTGCCGATGGTGGGCAGGGCCGTGCGCCAGCTGCTCCGGGTCAACCTGCTGGACTGCGCGACCCGGCTGGCCGCCCAGGCCTTCCTCAGCGCGTTGCCCGCACTGTTCGTGGTGGCGGTCTTCACTCCGGCGGCGATCCGGGACGGCGTGGTGCAGTCGCTCCGCAAGGAGCTGGGTCTGCAGGGCGAGGCGGCGCAGTCGGTCCAGCAGCTGCTCGGGACCGGCCACGAGCAGGACGCCGGGTTCGGGGTCCTCGGCGCGCTGGTGACATTGCTGTCGGCGACGGCGCTGAGCCGGGCGATGCAGCGGGTCTGCGAGCGCTGCTGGGAGCTGCCGAAGTCGGGGACGAGGGTGGCGGCCTGGCGCTGGCTGGTCTGGCTGGCGGTCTGGCTGGTCACGCTGGTGCTGCAGACCCCGGTCCGGGACGGCTTCGGCCTGGGTGCCTGGCTGGGGATCCCGCTGACCTTCGTGGGCGGGACGGCGATCTGGTGGTGGACGCAGCACCTGCTGCTGGGCGCCCGGGTGCGCTGGCTCCCGCTGCTGCCGGGGTCGCTGCTCTGCGGGGCGGTGGTGGTGGGCCTGGGGGTGGCCTCGCGGGTCTACCTGCCGGGTGCGATGACCCGCAGCATCGGCCAGTTCGGGCCGTACGGGGTGGTCTTCACCGGGCTCTCCTGGCTGATCGTCATGTTCACCGGGCTGACGCTGGCGATCGCGCTGGGCCGGGTGGTGTCCGAGGAGGAGATGGTCGCGGAGCTGCTGGGATCGCGCACCGAGCCCGGTCACTGGGGCGGGGCACGGTTCTGAACCCGGGGCCCGGGGCGGAACGGGTGGCCCCGGGCGGAGCGGGTGGACCCCGGGCGGAGCGGGTGGGTCCCGCTCCGCCCGGGGTGTCGCTCAGAGGGTGCGGGTGAGCCGGGAGGCGATCGACGGCGGGTTCAGGTCGGCCTGGAGCAGCACGGGGACCTCGACCCGGTTGTCGCCGTCGCCCGAGCGCAGCACGCCGACCGGGTCGCCGGCCTTGGCCCGGTGGCCGACCTTCAGCGGGTCCAGCACGAGGGTCGCGGTGATGCCGGGGAAGCCGGCGACCGTGAGGTCCTTGCCCGCGACGACCGGGACGGTGCCGCCGAGGCCGTCCTCGACCCGGCCGATCACGTCGCCCTGCTTGGCGAGGCTCTGTCCGGTCAGCCCGTTCTGGGCGGCCTGGATCTGCTTGGCGCTGACGTTCTGGACCACCTTGAGGATGCTGGGTTCGGCGGTGGTCGCCGGCTGGCCCAGGGTGACGCCGAGGATCAGCCGCCGCACCCCGCCGATCTCCTTGTAGGCGGCCCACATCAGGCAGCCGCCGGCCGGGGTGCTGGAGCCGGTCTTGACGCCGATGATGCCGTTCTTCGGGGAGATCAGGGTGTTGGTGTTGGAGACCTTCTGGTTGTTGAAGGTGGTGTCCGGGGTCGAGACGATCTGCCGGAAGATCTCGTCCTGCATCACCTGCCCGGCCAGCTTGAGCTGGTCCTTGGCGGTGCTCTTGGTGTCCGGGCTGAAGCCCGCCGGGTCGGTGTAGGTCGTGTTGGTCATGCCGAACCTGGCGGCGGTGTCGTTCATCTTCTTGACGAACGCGTCCTCCGAGCCGGCGTCCCAGCGGGCCAGCAGCCGGGCCACGTTGTTGGCCGACGGCAGCATCAGCAGCTCCAGGGCCTGGTACTGGCTGAGCTGCTGGCCCTCGATCAGGGTGACCCTGGACTCGTCGACGTTGCCGGACTCCTGGGCGGCCTGCTTGTCGACGGTGATCTTCGGGCCGCTCTCGCCCTTCTTGAGCGGGTGCGACTGGAGGATCAGGTAGGCGTTCATGACCTTGGTGACGCTGGCGATCGAGGCCGGGGTCTCCGGTCCGGAGCTGCCCAGGCTGCCGACGCCGACCACCTCGGCGGCCGACTGGCCCTTGGCCGGCCAGGCCAGGTCGAGCGGGTCGCCGGCGAAGGTGAAGCCGCCCTGGGCGGTGAACTTCACCTTGCTGTCCGGCAGCGGGCGGAGCAGCTGGGCGGTCACCAGCGCGCCGAGGACGACGGCCAGGAAGAGGGTCCAGATGGTGATCCGCTTGAGGGCGCGGCGCAGCGGCGAGACCGGGCGGGCGCTGAGTGCGGCCAGCACCTCCATCGCCTCGGAGGTCGACTCCGGGGACGGCGCCGGCTGCGGTTCCGGGGCGCGGGCCGGCTCGGGAGCGGGGAGGGGTGCCGCGGTGGCAAGGGGTGCCGCGGTGGGGAGCGGCTCGGGCTTGGGCAGCGGCGGCGCGGGCGGTACCGGCCGCGGGTCGGGCGTGGGCAGCGGTTCGGGGGCCGGAGCGGGCCCGGGCTCGGGCTCGGGGACGGGCTCGGGCAGGGGTTCCGGCCCGGGGGTCGGCTCGGGTTCGGGGACGGGTCGCGGCGCCGGGTGCGGCTCGGGGACCGGCTCCGGCACGGGGGTCGGCTCGGGCAGCGGGCGCGGCGTCGGAGGCTCGGGGACGGTGCCCGTTCCGGGGGTGGTGCCCGTTCCGGGGGTGGTGCCGGAGCCGGGAACGGCCGGGGGCGCGGGGGCGCGGAAGGCTCGCAGGGCCCGGGTCCGCTCCGCGTGATCCGGCTTCTCGAACTTCTCCGCCGGCACGGGCCGCTCGGTCTCCGGGGCGGCGGGCGCGCTGTCATCGGCGGCCTCGGCGCCCGTCCGGATGGCGAGACGCGGGTCGGCCGCGGCCGGGCCAGGTGTCGACTCGGCCCGGTCCGGGCCGGCGCCGCTCCCGTCGGAGCCGTGCACCTCGACCGGCATGCGGAGCGCGGTGGTGGCGTCGTCCACGGGCAGCCTCAGGGCGGTGGTCGCCTCGTCCGAGGGCAGGCGCAGCATGGTCGTACGGGTGTCCGCATCCCGGACGCGGAGCTGCACGGTGGAGCCGGCCCGGGGCGTGCCCGGCGCTCCGGAGGCGGACCCGGAATCGCGCTCGGCGTCGGGCTCGGAGGCGGAGGCGGGCGCGGCGTCGGACTCAGCATCGGACGTGGTGTCGGACGCGGACGGGGACGCGGGCTCGACGTCGGCCCCGGGCGCCGGAACGGGCTCGCCCGACTCGGGTGCGGCCCCGGTCACGGTCGGCCCTGCGGCGCCGCCGGCACCGGTGCCGTCCACGCCCGCGGTGTCCACGGCGCCCTCCTCCGCGGCCGCGCCGGCACCGGTCCGTTCCCCGTCCCGTTCCCGCGTCCGCTCGCCGTCCCGCAGCACCCTGTCGGGGGACTCGCCCACGTAACCCAGCCTCCTCAACGCCCGGCGGGGCACCGGCAGACCCGATTTCGGGAAGCCGGTACCCCGCCCCGTGTACCTGTACAGTCTCCGCCACCGGCGACCGATTCCGGTCGCCCACACCCCGCCCGACCGGCGGTTATCACCGTGGCACGGCCGCACCGCGGCCTGTTCAACGGTCAGACGCCGGGCCCGCCACGGCCGGTTCCCCCGCTCGATCGCAAGGTCACGATTCGGAGGCGTACTCGACAAGCCCGTGTGAGAGGCGTCACGCTGTTTCCCATCCACGCGGGGAGGCTTGGATGGGCAAGAGCCGCAGAACTGTTCCCGAGGAGCTCTTGCTGCTCGCTTTGGACCCGGCCACGGGTACCACTGCGCAGCCGCAGACCCTCGACCTCGGACTAGCCGGGGCCCAGCTCGTCGAGCTGTCCCTGGCCGGACGGATCGTTCCGGAGGGAGACCGCATCGCCGTGGTGCTGCCACGGCCGACCGGCGACCCGACACTCGACCACGCGCTGGAGCTGCTGCGACGACGTGGCAGTCCGGTCCGCGCCGCGCACTGGATCGGCGGGCCCCGGCTGGGGCTTCGGCAGACCTACCTGGCGCACCTCGAACGGTGCGGCATGGTCACGGCCGTGCCGGGCCAGGTGTGCGGGGTGCTGCCGACGACGCGCTACCAGGCGTCCGACGACTGCACCAACGCCGCGATCAAACAGCGGCTGGACACCGCGATCCGCACCGGCGTGCCGCCGGACCCGCGGACGGCGGCGCTCGCCGCGCTCGCGCACTCGGTGGGCCTGGGCAAGCACCTCTATCCGGGCAACGAGGGCCGGTCCTCGCGGTCCCGGCTGCGCGACCTGATCCGGTACGACCCGCTGGGCGGGATGGTCGCGCACGCCGTGATGGACGTGCAGAACGGCCTGCCGAGCCAGCAGAACCGTTCCGCCCAGAGCGGCGGCGCGGCACCGGCCGCGAGCGGTGGCCGACCGGGCCAGCGCGCGGCGTCCGGGCGCGGGTCCGGCGGACGGGTCGCGGCCCCCCGCGTCGGCGTCCGCTGACACCACGGAACAGGTCCGGCCACCCGGGTGCGCCCGGCCGCCGGACCGGCACGCGAACCACCCGCGCGCAGGGATCACACCAGCGCGCAGAGCGGCGCTCGCCGCACCGCTCGCGCCGTACGGCGGCGCCGAGCAACCGGTAGTGAGAAGGGGCGGTCGCCCGCGACGGAAGTCGCCGGGCGACCGCCCCTCCGCCGTCCCCGTGGTCGGTCCGACCCCCACCCGGCCCGGCCCGAACCCCCGCAGAGCACCGCCCGCACCTCGGCCGCATATCGCCCCCGCACGTGCCACCAGCAACTGCGCGGCCCCGTGCCGCGTTCGCACCACGTCCGCACCGCCGTCGCAGCACCACCGGACCGGGCCGCGGAGCCGCCTTACCACTCCGGAGGGTCCGCTGTCTCACCGAAGCGCTTTTCCGATGATCTGTTCTACTGCGCTCCTGTGATTCCCCGGCGCCGACCTGATCCAAGGTGACATGCTGCTCAACGTCAGGGGGGTTGATCCCGATTTCCACAGTGTTCCGAGGACTGCCGTTCCAACGATCACCAGAAGTCCGACCGGAGGCCGACGTGTCCGCGAACATCAATCCCACGGTGCGCCGCCGGCGCCTCGGCTCGGAGCTGCGCAAGCTCCGCGAGGGGCTCAGCATGACGGCCGAGGAGGTCGCCGGCCGCCTGATGGTCTCCCAGTCGAAGATCAGCCGACTGGAGAACGGCCGCCGCTCCATCAGCCAGCGGGACGTCCGCGACCTCTGCGACGTCTACAACGTCACCGACGAGGCGATGCGGGCCAGCCTGATGGAGATGGCCCGGGAGTCCCGGCAGCGCGGCTGGTGGCACGACTTCAACGACATGCCGACCCCCTACAGCGTGTACATCGGCCTGGAGGCCGAGGCCTCCTCGATCCGCGCCTACGAGTCCTCCTTCGTCCCCGGACTCCTGCAGACCGAGCAGTACGCGCAAGCCGTGGTCGAGGGCACCCAGCCGGACACCGACGCGCTCTCCGTCCAGCGCCGGGTCCAGGTCCGGATGAAGCGCCAGGACCGCGTCCACGGCGAGAACCAGCTGGGCAGCCTCTGGACCGTCATAGACGAGGCGGTGCTCCGCCGGGAGGTCGGCAGCCGCGAGGTGATGGCCCACCAGCTGAAGCACATGCTGGAACTGAGCCAGCGCCCCAACATCACCATCCAGGTCATCCCGTTCGCGCACGGCGCCCACCCCGGCATGACCGGGACATTCTCCCTGCTCGAGTTCCCCGAGTCAGCCGATTCCACGGTTGTCTACTTCGAAGGGGTGACGAGCGATCTCTACCTGGAGAAGGAGGCCGACGTGCGCCGCTATACCAGTCTCTACGACCACCTGCGGGCGGCCGCGCTCGGGGTGGCGGAGAGCCGGTCACTGATAGCCACGATTGAAGAGGGATACCACGGATGAGCACCACCTTCGAGAACGGGACGACCTGGCACAAGAGCAGTCACAGCGGCGGCAACGGCGCCTGTGTGGAGATCCGGGTGCCCGCCGCCGGCGCGGTGGCGGTCCGGGACTCCAAGGACCCGGAGGGTCCGCAACTGCGGTTCTCCGCCGAGGCCTGGAGCGCCTTCGCCGCCGACGCCGGAGCCGGGGTGTTCGGCGGGTTCTGACCTCGCCCCGCACCGTTTCTCGGCCCAGGTGCCCGTAGCGGTGTCCGTCGCCCTCCCCCGGGGCGGCGGACACCGCTACGGGCATCTGAGCGTCCGGGGGCATGACCCCGTCAAGACCGGACGTGGCCGGCGGACCGGCCCAGGACCGGCGAGCGGACCGACCAGCGGGCGGGCGGCCTCAGCCCAGCACCGGGTAGCGGGCCGACCAGGCCGCGCCCTCCGGGGTCTGCGCGCTGTGCAGCTCCGGCCCGTGCATCAGTTCCAGGACGAAGTCGTCGGCCAGCTCCAGCAGCGCCCCGCGCCCCTCCAGGCCCGCCACCAGACCGGGCGGCAGCGCGGTGTCACCGTGCAGCACCCCCAGCAGGTTGCCGCAGATCGCACCGGTGGAGTCGCTGTCCCCCGAGTGGTTCACCGCCAGCAGCAGTCCGGACCGGACGTCGTGCGCGACCAGCGCGCAGTACACCCCGATCGCCAGCGCCTCCTCGGCGACCCAGCCCTCCCCCAGCGCCTCCACCCGTTCCGCGGACGGCTCCCCGGCCCGCACCGCGTCCAGCGCGGCCCGCAGCGCCGCCGTGGTCTCCTCGTGCCCCGGCCGCTCGGAGAGCAGGGCGAGCGCCAGGTGGACGCCCTCCTCCAGGGTGCCGCCCCGGACCACGGTCTGGACGATCACCGCCAGCGCACCGGCCGACAGGTAGCCGGTGGGGTGGCCGTGGGTCAGCACCGAGCACTCCACCGCCAGCTGGAACACCAGCCCCGGCTCCCAGGTGGTCAGCAGCCCGAACGGCGCAGCCCGCATCACCGTGCCGCACCCCTTGGAGTGCGGGTTCTTCGGCGCCTCCAGGGTGCCCAGCCGGTCGGCGTCCGGGCCGGAGAGCCCGGACAGGCAGGCCTGGCCGGGTGCCCGCTGCGCGTACAGCCACTCCTCCCGGCCCAGCCAGCCGAGGTCCGCCCGGCGTTCGTCCGGCCCCCAGTCCCGCTGGGTGACGGCCCAGCGCAGGTAGGCGCGGTGGACGTCGGTGGGCGGGTGCCAGCTGCCGGTGTCCCGCCGGATGTGGGCGCGGATCAGGCCGTCGACGGTGAACAGCACCATCTGGGTGTCGTCGGTGACCGCGCCCAGCCGCCCGTACGCCGGGACGTAGCCGGTCACACCGCGCGGGCCGTGCGCCGCGCGGATCTTCTCCAGCGAGTCGAACTCGATGCCGGCGCCGAGCGCGTCCCCGATCGCCCCGCCGAGCAGACAGCCCCGCACCCGACTGCGGAAGTCCTGTTGCTGTGCGCGTGACCACAGTGGCATCACGACGGGCGCCTTTCATCCGAAAGCGGGCGGACCGCGCGACGCACGGCCGGTCGCGCGCCCTCGCACTGTATTCGAAGGCCCGAACGGGTCGCCGGGCTCCCTGGAACACCAGCACTTCAACACGATGTTGCCGACCCGTCATGCCTCGTCCACGGGTCGCCTCCCGGAGCTGCCTACCGTCCCGGGCCATGACCACCTCCCGCACCCGCCTGACCGCAGCCGTCGCCCTGACCTGCGCTCTGACGCTCGGCACCCCGGTGCTCGCCGCCGCCGCGCCGGCCGGCTCCCCCGCCCCGGCCGCCGCCCACCACGGCGCCCGCGCCATCCCGTTCACCGCCGCCACCGCCACCCAGCAGGCTGACGGGAGCTTCAGCCTCACCTGGACCGCCCCCGGTGCCCGGAGCGTGACCGTCTACGCCGGCACCGGCCCGGAGGACATCCGCCACCGCAAGGCCGTCGCCGGGGGCGCCGGCAGCGCGACCGTGACGATCACCGGTCTGCCCGCCGCCGACCGCTGGTACTTCGAGCTCGTCCCCGACCGCGGCGCCCCGCTGGTGATCGCCGACCGCTCGCTGCACCTCGCCTCCGCGCCCAACTTCCGCGACGCGGGCGGCTACCGAACCGCCGACGGCCACTGGGTGCGGACGGGCGTCGTCTACCGCTCCGGCGACCTCTCCAAGCTCACCGACCAGGACCTCGCCAAGCTCCGCCGCCTCGGCGTCCGCACCGTCTTCGACCTGCGGACCCCCGCCGAGCAGAAGGCCGCCCCGGACCGCGTCCCGGCCGGCGCCACCACCGTCTCCGCCAACGTGCTCGGCGTCGCCGACACCGGCGCGTTCAACGTCACCACCCCGCAGGCCGCCGTCCAGGCCATGGTGGACGCCGAGCGCACCATGGTCTCCGCCGACAGCGCCCGGACCGCCTACCGCTCGGTGCTGAACTCCCTGGTCGAGCGGAACGACGAGAACGTCCTGTTCCACTGCACCGCCGGCAAGGACCGCACCGGCTGGGCCTCCGCCGCCCTGCTCACCGCGCTCGGCGTGCCGCGCGAGACCGTCGAGGCCGACTACCTGGCCAGCAACACCTACCGGGCCGCCGAGATCGCCGCCACCCTGGCCCAGCTGCCGCCCGCCTACCAGGCGGTCTACAAGCCGCTGCTGGACGTGCGGCCCGAGTACCTGAACGCCGGCTTCGACGAGGTGCGGAAGCGGTTCGGCTCCTTCGACGGCTACCTGAGGTCCGGCCTCGGCCTGGACCAGCGGGACCTGCGCGACCTGCGCAGCCAGCTGCTCGTCGGCTGAGACCGGACCCCCGGCCCGCGCGTCAGTCCACCAGCGGCAGCAGCTCCGGCAGGTGCCCGTCCGAGGCGAGCGCGGCGGCCAGCCGCTCGGCCGGCACCTCGCCGTAGGTGGTGGTGCGCTGCCGGTGCGGGCGGCCCGCCGCCTCGGCGATCGCCTGCAGGTCCCGGACCGACTTGTAGCTGCCGTACGCCGAGCCGGCCATCCGCGAGATGGTCTCCTCCATCAGCGTGCCGCCCAGGTCGTTGGCGCCGGAGCGGAGCATCTCGGCCGCGCCCTCGGCGCCCAGCTTCACCCAGCTGGTCTGGACGTTGCGGATGTGCGGGTGGAGCAGCAGCCGGGCCATCGCGACCACCGCCCGGTTGTCCCGGGCGGTGGGGCCCGGCCGGGCGATGCCGGCCAGGTAGACCGGGGCGTTGGTGTGGATGAACGGCAGCGTCACGAACTCCGTGAAGCCGCCGGTGCGCTGCTGGATCCCGGCGAGCAGCCGCAGGTGGCCGAGCCAGTGCGCCGGGGTGTCCACGTGCCCGTACATCATCGTGGACGAGGAGCGGATGCCCAGCTCGTGCGCGGTGGTGACGACCTCCACCCAGGTCGCGGCCGGCAGCTTGCCCTTGGTGAGCACCCAGCGGACCTCGTCGTCCAGGATCTCGGCGGCCGTGCCCGGGATGGTGTCCAGGCCGGACTCCTTGGCCCGCTGCAGCCAGTCGCGGATCGAGAGGCCGGTCCGGGTGGCGCCGTTGACCACCTCCATCGGCGAGAAGGCGTGCACGTGGATGCCGGGGACCCGCTCCTTCACCGCGCGCGCGATGTCGAAGTAGGCGGTGCCGGGCAGATCCGGGTGGATGCCGCCCTGCATGCAGACCTCGGTGGCACCCACCTCCCAGGCCTGCGCGGCCCGGTCGGCCACCTGGTCCAGCGAGAGGCTGTACGCGTCCGCGTCGGTGCGGCGCTGGGCGAAGGCGCAGAACCGGCAGCCGGTGTAGCAGACGTTGGTGAAGTTGATGTTCCGGGTGACGCAGTAGGTGACCTCGTCCCCGACCGCGTCGCGGCGCACCGCGTCGGCGATCCGGCAGAGCGCGTCCAGCGCCGGGCCGTCCGCGTGGAACAGGGCCAGCGCCTGCTCGTCCGTCAGCTTCTCCGGGTCGTCGGCGGCCACCGCCAGCGCCGCCCGGACGTCGCCGTCGAGGCGCTCCGGCGCCCCGCCGGGCCCCGGGACACCGGCGGCCTGCTCGCGCAGCACCTCCCAGTCGCCGTAGACGTCCTCGAAGTCGGCCCGGCGGTCGCCGGTCCGGCCCTCGGTGTCGATCGCGCTGTGCAGGTCGGTGCGCCCGTACGACTCCGGCAGGTCCTCCGGCTCCTGCCAGGGGTGCCCGGTGACCACCGCGTCCGGGCGGGCCAGACCGGTCTCCGGGTCGGCGAGCGCCCGGACGTGCGGCAGCACCCGCGGGTCCAGCCAGGGCTCGCCGTGCCGCACGTACTCGGGGTAGACGGCGAGGCGCTCGCGCAGCTCGAAGCCGGCCGCCGCCGACTGCTCGGCGAGCCGGTCGATCTGCGGCCAGGGGCGCTCGGGGTTGACGTGGTCGGGGGTCAGCGGCGAGACGCCGCCCCAGTCGTCGATGCCGGCCCCGATCAGCCGCTCGTACTCGCCGTCCACCAGGTTCGGCGGGGCCTGCAGGCAGGCGGAGGGGCCCATGATGTGCCGGGCCACCGCGACGGTGGCGACCAGCTCGTCCAGCTCCGCGTCCGGCATGCCGCGCATCGCGGTGTCCGGCTTGGCGCGGAAGTTCTGCAGGATCAGCTCCTGGATGCCGTGGTACGCCCGGGAGACGCGGCGCAGCGCGAACAGCGACTCGGCGCGCTCCTCGTACGTCTCGCCGATGCCGATCAGCAGGCCGCTGGTGAAGGGGACCGAGCTGCGGCCGGCGTCCTCCAGCACCCGCAGCCGGACGGCCGGCTCCTTGTCGGGCGAGCCGTGGTGCGGGCCGCCGGGCTCGCTCCAGAGCCGGGTGGCGGTGGTCTCCAGCATCATGCCCATCGAGGCCGAGACCGGCTTCAGGCGCTGGAAGTCGGTCCAGCTCAGCACCCCGGGGTTGAGGTGCGGGAGCAGCCCGGTCTCCTCCAGGATGCGGATCGACATCGCGCGGACGTAGGCGATGGTGTCGTCGTAGCCGTGCGCGTCGAGCCACTCGCGCGCCTCCGGCCAGCGGTCCTCGGGCTTGTCGCCGAGGGTGATCAGCGCTTCCTTGCAGCCGAGCTCGGCGCCCCGGCGGGCGACCTCCAGCACCTCGTCCGGGGACATGAACATCCCGTGGCCGGCCCGGCGGAGCTTGCCGGGGACGGTCACGAAGGTGCAGTAGTGGCACTTGTCCCGGCAGAGCCGGGTGAGCGGGATGAACACGCTCCTGGAGTAGGTGATGACGCCGGGACGGCCGGCCGCTTCGAGGCCCGCGTCGCGCACCCGGGCGGCGCTCGCGCACAGGTCGCGCAGGTCCTCGCCCCTGGCCCGGAGGAGTACCGCCGCCTCGGTCGCGTCCAGCGCGACACCGTCCCGGGCCCGGCGCAGGGCTCGCCGCATCGCGTTCGCGGTCGGGATGTTGGTTGCGTCCATGCCCGCGACCCTACGCCAGTTCTCGTACGTTCCTCGTACGTTCGGAGGAGCCGACCCTGAGGTGCGATCAGGGTCGGCTGCTCCGCGAGACCGACCCGGATCTGGCCCTGCAGGGCGATGACGGGAACGGCCCGCGGCCGTCTAATGGAGACACAGGGACAGTCGGTCACTGACGGAGGGGTTGGACGTGATGACGGACGACAGGACGACCGCGGCGGGTGGTTCGGCGGACGGGGTCCGGGGCGGACTCCGGGAGGGCGTGCCGTACCGGTCCGGCCGCCGGACGATGATCCGGGTGGCGGTGCCGCTGGCGGTGGTCGCGACGATCGCCGCCGGGGTGGGGCTGGTACCGGCGCTGGCGGACTCCTCGCCCCCGGACCTCCCCGCACTGACGGCGGAACAGGTGGTGGCGAAGGCGCTCGGCTCGCAGGCCGAGACGCTCTCCGGCACCGTGTCGGTCTCGGCCGACCTGGGCGTGCCGAGCCAGCTGCTCGGCGCGGCGGCCGGCGGGATCGGCTCGGGCGGCCCCGGCGGCGGCAAGCCGTCCGGAGCCTCGCCGGAGTCCAAGCTCACCGGCCTGCTGGGCGGCGAGCACACCCTGCGGGTCGCGGTGGACGGTCCGGACAAGCAGCGGGTCGGCCTCCTGGAGCACCTCTCCGGGTACGAGCTGGTCCGCAACGGCGACCAGGCCTGGGCCTGGGACAGCTCCACCAACGAGGCGGTCCACCTGAGCGGGGTCGGGTCCGACGGCCGGACCGGCCGCCCGGGCGCCGGCCACGAGGAGAAGGCACCGCTGACCGGGGTGCCGACCACCCCGCAGGAGGCGGCCCGGCAGTTCCTCACCGCGGGCGCGGGCACCACCGCCGTGACCGTGGACGGCACCGCGAGCGTGGCCGGGCAGAAGGCGTACCAGCTGAGCGTGAAACCCACCCAGCCCGGCTCGACCATCGGCGAGGTGCGGATCGCGGTGGCCGCCGACAACGGCGTGCCGCTGGCCGTGGTGGTCAAGGGTTCCGACGGCGGCACCGTGCTGGACGTCCACTTCACGGACGTGTCGTTCGCCAAGCCCGCGGCCAAGACCTTCGAGTTCACCGTGCCCAAGGGCGCCAAGGTGACGGAGCAGAAGGCGCCGGAGGCTCGGGCGGCCGACGGCGCGAAGGCCGAGGTCTCCCCGGAGGCCGCGGCCGCCGCGGAGGGTCTGAACGTGGTCGGCGAGGGCTGGACGGCGGTGCTCTCCACCAAGCTGCCCAGCGGTGACGTGTTCGTCCCGGCCGAGGGCAGGGGCCCGCGCGGCAAGGGCGGGCACGGCCCGGGCGCCGGCGAGGGCAAGGCGCAGAACCCGCTGGCGCTGGTCAAGTCGCTCGGCAAGCCGGTCGAGGGCGGCTCGCTGATCAGCACCAAGGTGCTGAACGTGCTGGTCACCGACGACGGCCGGGTCTTCGCGGGCGCGGTGACCCTGCCGGTGCTGCAGAGTGCGGCCGGGGTGAAGTAAGTGACCCAGGCTCCGGTAACGGGGGACGTTACGGAGCCGGCCGGGGGCCGGGGCGCGATCACGCGCCCGGCCCCCGTTGCCGCTTCGCCCGCCCCGACCTCCCCGTCCTCCTCCTCGTCCGCGTCTTCCCCGTCCTCCGACGACGTGATCAGAACCAGAGGGTTGACCAAGCGGTTCCGCGGCGGCCAGCTCGCCGTGGACGGGCTGGACCTGACCGTCCCCCGGGGCTCGGTCTTCGGCTTCCTCGGGCCCAACGGTTCCGGCAAGACCACCACGATCCGGATGCTGATGGGCCTGATCGCCCCCAGTTCCGGCGTGGCGACCGTGCTCGGCGAGTCGATGCCGCAGTCGGTCTCCACCGTGCTCCCCCGGGTCGGCGCGCTCATCGAGGGGCCGGCGCTGTACGGCTTCCTCTCCGGCCGGGACAACCTGGCCCGGTTCGACGCCGCCGATCCGACCGCCGACCCGCGCACCCGGCAGCAGCGGGTGACCGAGGCCCTGGACCGGGTCGGGCTGACCGCCGCCGCCGGCAAGAAGGCCCGGGCCTACTCGCTGGGCATGAAGCAGCGGCTCGGCCTCGCGTCGGCCCTGCTCCAGCCGCGCGAACTGCTCGTCCTGGACGAACCGACCAACGGCCTGGACCCGCAGGGCATGCGGGAGATCCGGGCGCTGATCCGGGAGGTCGCGGCGGAGGGGACGACGGTCTTCCTCTCCTCGCACCTGCTGGACGAGATCGAGCAGGTCTGCACGCACGCCGCGGTGATGTCGCGCGGCCGGCTGGTGGTGCAGGGCACCGTCGCCGAGCTCGCCGCCCGGGCCCGCGGCCGACTGGTGGTCCGGACCCCGGACGCCCACCGGGCCGCGGAGGTGCTGCTCGCCCACAAGGTCACCGAGGTCCAGGTCGGCGAGGAGCGGGTCGACGCCGAGCTCGGCACCCTGGCCGAGGACGCGCTGCCCGGGCTCTGTGCGGCGCTGGTCGCGGCCGAGGTGCGGATCCACGGCTTCGGGGTGGAACGGGGCACGTTGGAGGACGCCTTCGTGGCGCTGACCGGGGAGGGCTTCGATGTCGCGGGCTGAGGCGCTGGAGACGGCCGGGGCTGCCCGGACGGCGGCGGCCGGAACCGGGGCCGCGGTGCCGGGGCGCAGGGCGCAGACGACGGCCGGGTTCCTGGCGCTGTTCCGCAGCGAACTGGTGCTGACCTTCCGCCGGGTGCGGACCATCGTGCTGCTGGGGATCCTGGCCGTGCTGCCGGTCCTGATCGGCACGGTCGTCAAGATCGAGACGGACGGGGCGCAGGGCGGCGAGGGTCCGGCCTTCATCGCACAGGTCACCCAGAACGGCCTGTTCCTGGTGTTCACGGCGCTCGCCGTGGCGCTGCCCGTCTTCCTGCCGATGACGGTCGGCGTGGTCGCCGGGGACTCGGTGGCCGGCGAGTCGGCCACCGGCACCCTGCGCTACCTGCTGGTCGCCCCGGCCGGGCGGACCAGGCTGCTGGCCGCCAAGTTCACCGCCGGGCTGGCCTTCTGCCTGGCGGCCACCGCGACGGTGGCACTGGCGGCGGTGATCACCGGGGCGGCGCTGTTCCCGGTCGGCGACGTCACGCTGATCTCCGGGGAGACCATCGGGCTGGGCTCGGCACTGCTGCGGGCGGTCCTGGTGGCCCTGGTGGTGGCCGCCTCGCTGGCCGGGCTGGTCGCGATCGGCCTGTTCGTCTCGACGCTCACCGGCAGCGGCATCGCCGCGATGGCGGCCACCGTCGGACTGGTGATCACCGTGCAGATCCTGGACAGCTTCCCGCAGCTGCACGCGATCCAGCCGTTCCTCTTCACCCACCACTGGCTCACCTTCGGCGACCTGCTGAGGGAGCCGATGTACTGGGACGGGGTCCTGAAGAACCTCGGGCTGCAGGCCGCCTACGTGGCGGTGTTCGGTTCGGCGGCGTGGTCCCGGTTCACCGCGCGGGACATCACGGCCTGAGCCGGTCCGGGGCGCTCGACGAGGCGGCGGCCCGGACGGGGCCGCCGCGGTGCGGTCAGCGGGTGGCGGCCCGGGCGGGTTCGGTGGTCGGCGCCGTGCCGGGGGGCACGGCGTCGACAGGGGTCGCCGCCGTCCGGGCACGGTCGGCGGCCCGGTCCGCCCGGACCCGCCGCAGCGCGTCCCAGGTGAGCACCGCGAGCGCGGCCCACACCAGGGCGAAGCCCGCCCAGCGGGCGGGCGGCATCGACTCGTGGAAGACGGCGACGCCGATCAGGAACTGGAACACCGGTGCCAGGTACTGCAGCAGCCCGAGCATGGTCAGCGGCACCCGGACCGCCGCCGCGCCGAAGCAGAGCAGCGGGATCGCGGTGATCACCCCGCTGAGCACCAGCAGCCCCGAGTGGCCCCAGCCGTACGAGCCGGCCACCGTGTGGCCCAGGGTGCCGCGGCCGGTGGCCTGCAGGTAGACCAGGTAGCCGAGCGCGAAGGGGAACATGAAGGCGCTCTCGGCCGCCAGGCTCTCCAGCCCGCTCAGCCCGACCGTCTTCTTCAGCAGGCCGTAGGTGGCGAAGGAGAGCGCCAGGGTCAGCGCGATCCACGGCAGCCGCCCGTAGCCGATGGTCAGCACCGCCACCGCGAGCGCACCGATCCCCACCGCCACCCACTGCGCCCGGCGCAACCGCTCCTTGAGCACCAGGACGCCGAAGGCGATGGTGACCAGCGGGTTGATGAAGTAGCCGAGGCTGGTCTCCACCACGTGGCCGGCGTTGACGGCCCAGATGTAGACGCCCCAGTTGACCGAGATCACCACGGCGGCCCCGCCCAGCATGGCGAGCCGGCGGGGTTGGCGCAGCAGCGGGCGTATCCAGCCCCAGTGCCGCTGGACGAGCAGCAGCAGCGCCACCGCGACCAGTGACCAGACCATCCGGTTGGCCAGGATGTCGTCGGCGGCGCCGGGCTCCAGCAGCGGCCAGAACAGCGGGAAGAGCCCCCATATGCCGTACGCCGCGACGCCGAACCAGAGCCCTCGGCCGGCCTCCTGCTGGGTTGTCTCTGGCATGGACCGCCTGCCCTCCGCGCGCACCTGTGTCGAGGCGACGGTAGCGGGCGCCGGGGCAGGCTGTCATCTCCGTATCCGGATTTTGGTCATGACAGGCGTTGCGGCTCGACCACCGTGGCGGAACTCCGCCGGTGGGCGCCCCGGCCGGATGCCTCCGAAGCGGAGATGGCGGCAGAGCCGGGCGCGGGGCGGGCGCGAGCGCGACGGCGGGCACTGGCGAGCACTGGCGAACGCGGTCGGGTGCGAGTCGAGCGCGGGTCGAGCGCGGGTTGGGCGGGGGTTCGGCGCCTCAGGCGCCGAGGGCCGCCTTCACGCTCTCCGCCAGCGGGGCGGTCGGACGGCCGATCAGCCGGGCCAGGTCGCCCGGGGTGCCGGCCAGCTCGCCGCGCGCGATGCCGGCGTCCACGTCGACCAGGATCCCCGCGAAGCCCTCCGGCAGACCGGCGCCGACCAGCACCGCGAGGTGCTCGGCCGGGGCCACGTCACGGTGCGCGACCGGCTTGCCCGAGGCCTGCGCCAGCTCGGCGGCCAGCTCCGGGAGGCTCCAGGCGACGTCGCCGCTGAGCTCGTACACCGCGTTCTCGTGCCCCTCGCCGGTGAGGACCGCCACCGCCGCGTCGGCGTAGTCCCGGCGCGGCGCCGAGGCGATCCGCCCCTCGCCGGCGCTGCCGACCACCACGCCGCGCTCGACCGTGCCGGCCGCGTCGCCGAGGTAGTTCTCGGTGTACCAGCCGTTGCGGAGGAGGGCGTAGGGCAGCCCGGACTCGCGGATGACCGCCTCGGTGGCCTTGTGCTCGTCGGCCAGCTTGAAGGTGGCCACGCCCGGCGCACTGGTGTAGGCGAACAGCGCGACACCGGCGGCGCGCGCCACCTCGACCACGGCGGTGTGCTGCGGGATCCGGCTGCCGATCTCGCTGCCCGAGATCAGCAGCACCCGGTCGCCGGCCCCGAAGGCGCCCTCCAGGCTCTCCGGCCGGCCGTAGTCGACCACGCGGACGGTCACGCCGCGCTCGGCGAGGTCGGCGGCCTTCTCCGCGGAACGGACGGCCACCGCCACCTCGCTCGCGGGCACCTTGGCCAACAGGCCCTCGACGACCAGGCGGCCGAGCTGTCCGGTGGCTCCGGTGACGACGTACATGATGTTGCTCCCTGTGGTGGTTGTCCGTTGAACTTCCCTCTTCGACACTCACTCTAGGAGCAGCACTAACCTTTCGAAAGTACGCACTTCAAAGTATGGTACTGACATGCAGGTAATGAACCCCGCCGGCTCCCCGGCCGCAGCCGAACCACCCGCCGCGCCGCCCTGCGCCCTGCCCCTGCCCGACGTCTTCGACCGCATGTGCCCGTCCCGGGGCGTGCTGGAGCACGTCACCAGCCGCTGGGGCGTCCTGGTGCTGGGAGCGCTCGACGAACGCGGCTACCGCTTCAGCGAGCTGCGCCGCCGGATCTCCGGGGTGAGCGAGAAGATGCTCGCGCAGACCCTGCAGACCCTGGAGCGCGACGGCTTCGTGCTGCGAGAGGCGCACCCGGTCATCCCGCCCCGGGTCGACTACAGCCTCACCCCGCTCGGCAGGGAGGCCGCCCGGCTGGTCGCGACCCTGGCGCACTGGTCGGAGGCGCGGGTCGGCGCCGTCCTGGCCGCCCGCGACGAGTACGACGCACGCGGCCGCTGAGGCGGGCCGGGCGTCCTCCCCGGCCGCGCCCGGCGATCGACCGGCCCTCCGCGGTCGACCGACTCAGCCCTCGCGGCGCTCGCCGATCAGTACCGCCAGCCCGTCCAGCACCCGTGCCAGCCCGAAGGCGTACGCGTGGTCCGGGCTGTACGCGCCGCCGTGCGCCTCGCCGGCGGCACTGCCCACCCGGGCCGCCACCGGGTGGCGCTCACCGTCGAAGACCCGGGCCAGCAGCTCGGCGTTGGCGGCCCACCACTGCCCGTCGGTCATCGCGCTGTCCTGCCGCGCGGCCCGCTCGTCGGCGGCCATCCGGGCACAGGTCTCGACGAAGCCCAGCAGGTGCGTGAGGGCGGCGTCCAGCTCGACGTCCGGCAGGCCCGTTCCCTCCAGGGCGCTCAGCTCGTACTCGTACTTGGCCATCAGCCCCGGCCCGAGCGGCGGGCGACTGGTGGCGACCGCCGACATCCACGGGTGGGCCCGGTAGAGCGCGCGGTTGTCCTCGGCGACGGCGGTCACCCGCGCCCGCCAGTCCTCGCCGGACGGGGCACTGCGGGGCATGCCCGCGTAGACGGTGTCCAGCATCAGGTCGAGCAGCTCCGCCTTGCCCGGCACGTAGGTGTACAGCGCCATCGGCGAGACCCCGAGCTCCTGGGCCACCCGCCGCATGGTCACGGCGTCCACGCCCTCGGCGTCCGCGATCGCGATCGCGGCGGCCGCGATCTCCGCCGGCGACTTCGCCTGCCGCGGCCCGCGCCGACCGGGCCTCTCCTCCGCCGTCGCCCCCCAGAGCAGCGCGAGGGTGCGCGCCGGGTCTCCTGCGCTGCTGCGGTCACTCGCCATACGCCGATCCTTTCACGCCCGCCGCCCCGCCGTGGGACTACCGTCGCCCCATGACCGACGCCGCCCCCGAACCCCTCCCGCTCACCGCGACCCCCGGCCCCGTCCGCCCCCGGGTCACCTGCCGGCGCTGCCACCGCCCCCTGCACGATCCCGAGTCCCGCATCCTCCGCCTCGGCCCCGAGTGCCGCGACCCGGCGGAGCGCGTCCGCCGCCACGACGTCGACCAGGACCCGCTGCCGGGGATCGACCAGCCCGCGCCCTGACGCCCCGGGGCCGGACTGCCCCGACGGCCGCCCCCGGCCGGGCGCTGCCGGGGGCGCCCCCGCACCGACCTCGCGACCGCTCGGGGCCACCCCTTGCGCGATTCTCCGTACTATGTATAGTGTACTGCGTACGGGGTAATCGCCGACGAGAGGACTCAACAGCATGCAGATCACCTCCTCCGCCGTTTCGCTCACCGTCGAGGACGTGGACGCTTCGGCGTCGTTCCTCGGCAAGCACTTCGGGTTCGCCCAGCAGATGGCGTCGGACGGGTTCGTCTCGCTCGGACGGGAGGACGCCGGGATGAACGTGGTCTTCCTGCGGCGCGGGATCGAGGTGCTGCCGGAGGGCTTCCGCGACCAGGTCGCCGCCGGACTGATCCTGGCCTTCGTGGTCGCCGACGTGGCCGCCGAGGAGGCGCGACTCCGGGCCGAGGGCGCGGAGATCACCATGCCCCTGCGCGAGGAGCCGTGGGGCGAGAAGCTGTTCCAGGTCACCGACCCGAACGGGGTGGTGATCCAGCTCGTGGAGTGGGCGGAGCAGTCGTGACGGGCCGGATCCCGGCGCGATGACGACGGCGCCCCCGGCCGTGATGGCCGGGGGCGCCGTTCCGTCGTGCCGGGGCCGTCCTCAGTCGACCGTCCAGGTGTCGCTGCCGGCGAGCAGGGCGGCGAGGTCGCCCGGCCCGCGGTGGGCGGCGGCGGTGTCCAGCTGGCTGGTCATCAGCTCGTCGTACACGGGACGTCGGACGCTCCGCAGCACGCCGATCGGGGTGTGGTGCAGGGTGTCCGCGTCGGCGATCCGGGAGAGCGCGAACGCCGTGGCCGGGCCGGCGGCGTGGGCGTCGTGGACCAGGACGGCGGACTCGTTCGAATCGGTGACGGCGTCGACGAACAGCTCGCCGTCGGCGCCGCGGAAGACGCCCCGGGCGCGGTCCGCGCCGAAGCGGATCGGCTGCCCGTGCTCCAGCCTGATCAGCGCCTCGTCCCGGGTGCCGGCCTCCTTGAGCACCTCGAAGGCTCCGTCGTTGAAGATGTTGCAGTTCTGGTAGATCTCGACCAGCGCCGTGCCCTCGTGCTCGGCCGCCGCCCGGAGCACCGACTGGAGGTGCTGGCGGTCGGAGTCGATGGTCCGGGCGACGAAGCTCGCCTCCGCGCCGATCGCCAGCGAGAGCGGGTTGAACGGCGCGTCCAGCGAACCCATCGGCGTGGACTTGGTGATCTTGCCGAGTTCGCTGGTCGGCGAGTACTGCCCCTTGGTCAGGCCGTAGATACGGTTGTTGAACAGCAGGATCTTCAGATTCACATTCCGGCGAAGCGCATGGATCAGATGGTTGCCGCCGATCGACAGCGCGTCGCCGTCGCCGGTCACCACCCAGACGCTGAGGTCCCGCCGGGAGGAGGCCAGCCCGGTGGCGATCGCCGGCGCGCGGCCGTGGATCGAGTGCACCCCGTAGGTGTTCATGTAGTAGGGGAAGCGCGACGAGCAGCCGATACCGGAGACGAAGACGGTGTTCTCCCGTCTGATCCCCAGCTCCGGCATGAACGCCTGCACCGCCGCCAGGATCGCGTAGTCACCGCAGCCCGGGCACCAGCGCACCTCCTGGTCGGTCTTGAAGTCCTTGGCGCTCTGCGGCGCTTCGGTCTTGGGGACCAGCTTCAAGGAGGGGAACTTGTCGCTCATCGGTTGTCCTCCTCGTCCAGGTTGCCGATCGCCGCCCACAGCACGTCCGCCAACTGCGCCGCCTTGAAGGGAAGTCCGCGCACCTGGTTGTAGGACTGGGCGTCCACCAGGTACTTGGCGCGCAGCAGCAGCGCCAGCTGGCCCAGGTTCATCTCCGGGACGATGATCTTGTCGTAACTCCGCAGCACCGTGCCGAGGTTGGCGGGGAAGGGGTTGAGGTTGCGCAGGTGCGTCTGGGCGATCTCACCGCCGTCCGCACGGACCCGGCGGACCGCCGCCGTGATCGGGCCGTAGGTCGAGCCCCAGCCGATGACCAGCACCCGGGCCTCCCCGGACGGGTCGTCGACCTCGACCTCGGGCACCGTGATGCCGTCCACCTTGGCCTGGCGGATACGGACCATGAAGTCGTGGTTGGCCGGGTCGTAGGAGATGTTGCCGGTGCCGTCCTGCTTCTCGATGCCGCCGATCCGGTGCTCCAGGCCGGGCGTGCCGGGGACGGCCCACGGTCGGGCCAGGGTCTGCGGATCGCGCAGGTACGGCCAGAAGGCGCCGTCCTCGCGGTTCGGTCCGGTGGCGAAGTCCGGGCTGATCCCGGGCAGTTCGTCGACCTCGGGGATCCGCCAGGGCTCGGACCCGTTGGCCAGGTAGCCGTCCGAGAGCAGGAAGACCGGGGTGCGGTAGGTGACCGCGATCCGGGCCGCCTCCAGCGCCGCGTCGAAGCACTCGGCCGGGGTCGCCGGGGCGACGATCGGCACCGGGGCCTCGCCGTTGCGGCCGAACATCGCCTGCAGCAGGTCGGCCTGCTCGGTCTTGGTCGGCAGACCGGTGGACGGGCCGCCGCGCTGGATGTCGACCACCAGCAGGGGGAGTTCGAGCGAGACGGCCAGGCCGATGGTCTCGCTCTTCAGCGCCACACCCGGGCCGGAGGTGGTCGTCACGCCGAGCGCGCCGCCGAAGGCCGCGCCGAGCGCCGCGCCGATGCCGGCGATCTCGTCCTCGGCCTGGAAGGTGCGCACCCCGTAGTTCTTGTGCCTGCTGAGCTCGTGCAGGATGTCCGAGGCCGGGGTGATCGGGTACGAGCCCAGGTAGAGCGGCAGCCCCGAGCGCTGGGAGGCGGCGATCAGGCCGTAGGAGAGGGCCAGGTTGCCGGAGATGTTGCGGTAGCGGCCGGGCGGGAGCTTGGCCGGCGACACCTCGTAGGAGACCGCGAACGACTCGGTCGTCTCACCGAAGTTCCAACCGGCCCTGAAGGCACTGATGTTGGCCTCGGCGATCTGCGGCTTCTTGGCGAACTTGCTGCGGAGGAAGGACTCGGTGCCGCGGGTCGGCCGGTGGTACATCCAGGAGAGCAGGCCCAGCGCGAACATGTTCTTCGCCCGCTCGGCGTCCTTGCGGGCCAGTCCGCTGTCCTTGAGGGCCTCCAGGGTGAGCGTGGTCAGCGGCACCTTGTGCAGGTGGTAGGCCTCCAGCGAGCCGTCGTCCAGCGGGTCCGCCCCGTAACCGACCTTGGCCAGCGCGCGCTTGGTGAACTCGTCGGTGTTGACGATGATCTCCGCACCGCGCGGCAGGTCCGCGAGGTTGGCCTTGAGCGCGGCCGGGTTCATCGCCACCAGGACGTTCGGCGCGTCCCCGGGGGTCAGGATGTCGTGGTCGGCGAAGTGGAGCTGGAAGGACGACACGCCCGGCAGGGTTCCGGCGGGAGCCCGGATCTCGGCCGGGAAGTTGGGCAGGGTGGAGAGGTCGTTGCCGAAGGACGCCGTCTCGGAGGTGAAACGGTCGCCGGTGAGCTGCATGCCGTCGCCGGAGTCTCCGGCGAATCTGATGATCACCCGGTCCAACTTGCGGATCGGCTTGGCGCCCCTGGGCTGTGGACCGACCGGCACGGCAGGGCCGGAGCGGCCACCGCCGGGCCCGGACCGGCCCTCGTCGCCGTCCGAGCCGTCCACTGCTTCTGACTGATCGACCTGACTGGTCACTGCCGCGGACCTCCTCGTGGGCACCAGCCGCGGGCGTGAGCCGTGTGCCCCGTCCGCCTGGTGCACCTCTCGCATCCTATGCGGGTAAGGATTGCCTGGGACGGAACTACCCGATGCGGCGGAAAATCACCGCCGCATCCCGGTACAACACGCCGGGCGGCCCGGCCCATACCCGAGCTGGGGAGGTTCGTTCGAATGCCAACCACATGTTCGGGAATGCCCCTCCTGCCGGGGGGCGGTGCATTCAGGAATTCAGATAAGTGAGCACCGCGAGAACCCGCCGGTGGTCACCCGGGCTCTGCGCCAGGCCGAGCTTGAGGAAGATGTTGCTGACGTGCTTCTCCACCGCGCCCTCCGAGACGACCAGCTGCTTCGCCACCGCGGTGTTGGTCCGCCCCTCGGCCATCAGCCCCAGCACCTCGCGCTCCCGCGGGGTCAGCCCGGCCAGCACGTCACCCTTGCGGCTGCGGCTGAGCAGCTGCTGCACCACCTCGGGGTCCAGCGCGGTGCCCCCCTCGGCCACCCGGACCACCGCGTCGACGAACTCGCGGACCTCGGCCACCCGGTCCTTCAGCAGGTAGCCGACGCCACGGGTGGATCCGGCCAGCAGTTCGGAGGCGTAGCGCTCCTCGACGAACTGCGACAGCACCAGCACGCCCAGCGCCGGGTAGAGCTCGCGGAGCGTGACGCAGGCGCGCAGGCCCTCGTCGGTGTGGTTCGGCGGCATCCGGACGTCCGAGACCACCACGTCCGGCAGCGCGTCGGCGGCCGCCAGCTCGTGGACGGTCTTGATCAGGGCGTCGCCGTCACCGACCCCGGCCACGACCTCCAGACCGCGGTCGGTGAGCAGCCGGGTCAGACCCTCCCGCAGCAGTACGGAGTCCTCGGCGATGACGACGCGAAGCATGGCGGCCTTCCGGATGGGCGGAGCTGCGGGCGGAGCTGACGGGTGTCAGTCTCCCCCATCCGCGCGCCCCCGGGGGCGGCCGGGCCGGAATTCGCGCCGCCCGCCGGAGCGGTCCGCGCCGGCCTCACATGGTGCGGATGGCCACCGAGTCGCAGAGTGCCCGGAGGGCCTCCTTGGCCGGGCCGTCCGGGAGCGGCTCCAGCAGCGCGCGGGCCTCCTCCGCGTGCCGCAGCGTCTCCCGGCGTGCGCGCTCCAGCGCCGGGTGGCGGCGCAGCAGCCGCAGCGTCTCGGCGTGCAGCTCGTCGTCGCCGCTGAGGTCCCGGCTCAGCAGTTCGCGCAGCCGCGTGTCGGACGGGTCCGCGGGGTCCGCGGGCATCTGGCGCAGCAGCAGGGTCGGCAGTGTCGGCACGCCCTCGCGCAGGTCGGTGCCGGGGGTCTTGCCGGACTCGTGGCCGTCGCTGGCGATGTCCAGGACGTCGTCGGCCAGCTGGAAGGCGATGCCGATCCGCTCGCCGTAGGCGCTGAGGGTGTCGATCACCCAGGGCTCGGCACCGGCCAGCAGTGCTCCTATCCGGCAGGAGACCGCGATCAGCGAGCCGGTCTTGCCGGCCAGGACGTCGAGGTAGTGGCGGAGCGGGTCGTCGTCCGCGGCCGGGCCGACCGTCTCCAGGATCTGGCCGGTGACCAGCCGCTCGAAGGCGTCGGCCTGGACCCGGACGGCCTCCGGGCCGAGGTCGGCGAGCACCTGCGAGGCGCGGGAGAAGAGGAAGTCGCCGGTGAGGATGGCGACCGAGTTGTCCCAACGCGAGTTGGCGCTGGGGGCGCCGCGGCGCACCGGGGCCTCGTCCATGACGTCGTCGTGGTAGAGCGTGGCGAGGTGGGTGAGCTCGACGACGACGGCGGCCGGCACCACGCCGGGGGCGTTGGCGTCGCCGAACTGGGCGGCGAGCAGCACCAGCAGCGGGCGGAACCGCTTGCCGCCGGCCGCCATGAGGTGACTGGCGGTGACGGTGATGAACGGGACGTCGCTCTTCACGGCCTCGGCGAGCGCGACCTCCACCGCGTCCATCCCGGCCTGGACGTCGCGGGTCAGATCGCGGTCCTGCACGCTGAGCCCAAAGGGTCCCACGACGGTCACGAAGACCACTCCTCTGTCCCTGGTCGATCTAGCGGCCTGGTCCCTGAGTGCCGCCGCTGGCCATACAGGCAGGGTATCCGGTCGCGAGTGGATCACTGCACGGGCGTGCGGGTCTGTCATGGTCCGGGCGTCCGCGCTGGCCAGCGGGGATTCCGACACGGCGCGTCCGGGCCGCGCGCAAGGGGCGCGGCCCGGACGGCCGGTGAGCGTTCGGCGGGTGCTCAACCGACGAAGATCGAGGCCTTCGACGCCAGGTCCAGGAAGTACTGCGGAAGCAGTCCGAGGACGAGCGTGGCGAGCACCCCGATGCCGATCGCGGCCGCCGTGAAGGCGCTCGGGATGGCGACGGTCGGACCGCCCGGCTGCGGGTCCGAGAAGAACATCAGGACGATGACCCTGATGTAGAAGAACGCCGCCACCGCCGAGCTGAGCACACCGACGATCACCAGCGGGGTCGCCCCGCCGGCCGCCGCGGCCTGGAAGACCGCGAACTTGCCGGTGAAGCCGGAGGTCAGCGGGATGCCCGCGAAGGCCAGCAGGAACAGTGCGAAGACCGCCGCGACCAGCGGGGAGCGCCGGCCCAGGCCGGCCCAGCTGGACAGGTGGGTCGCCTCGCCCTTGGAGTCGCGCACCAGGGTGACCACGGCGAAGGCACCGAGCGTCACGAAGGAGTACGCCAGCAGGTAGAAGAGCACCGAGCTCAGGCCCTGCTTGTTGGTGGCGATCACGCCGGTGAGGATGAACCCGGCGTGTGCGATCGAGGAGTAGGCGAGCAGCCGCTTGACGTCCTGCTGGGTGACGGCCAGGACCGCGCCGACCACCATGGTGAGGATCGCGACGCCCCACATCACCGGCCGCCAGTCCAGCCGCAGCGCGGGGAAGGCGACGTAGAACAGCCGCAGCACCGCGCCGAACGCGGCCACCTTGGTCGCGGCCGCCATGAAGCCGGTGACCGGGGTCGGCGCGCCCTGGTAGACGTCCGGGGTCCAGGAGTGGAACGGCACCGCGCCGACCTTGAAGAGCAGGCCGACCGCCAGCAGCGCCAGGCCGACCAGCAGCAGGGCGTCGTTCTGGGTGGTGGAGAGCAGGGCCGGGGTGGCCAGTGCCTTGCCGGAGATGACGTCCGAGATCTCGCCGAGCCGCACGCTGCCCGCGAACCCGTACAGCAGCGCGGTGCCGAACAGGAAGAACGCCGAGGCGAAGGCGCCGAGCAGGAAGTACTTGACCGCCGCCTCCTGGGAGAGCAGCCGGCGGCGGCGGGCCAGCGCGCAGAGCAGGTAGAGCGGGAGGGAGAAGACCTCCAGCGCGACGAACATGGTCAGCAGGTCGTTGGCGGCGGGGAAGAGCAGCATCCCGCCGACCGCGAACATGGTGAGCGGGAAGACCTCGCTGGTGGTGAAGCCGGCCCGGACCGCGGAGCGCTCCTGTTCGCCGCCGGGGGTGGCGGCGGCCTGGGCGGTGAAGGCGTCGGCCGGTTCTCCCCCGGCCTTGGGCTCCAGCCCGCGTTCGGCGTAGGTCAGCACCGCGACCACCGCGACCAGCAGGATCACGCCCTGCAGGAAGAGCGCCGGGCCGTCCAGCGCCACCGCGCCCATCGCGAGCAGGTCGAACTTGGTGGAGCCGTAGCCCTGCGAGGCGAGCACCACCACGGCGGTGAACGCGCCGGCCAGGCCGACCAGGGCGAGGACGACCTGGGCCCAGTGCCGGTACCGGCGGGGCAGGAAGGCCTCCAGCAGGATGCCGGCCACCGCGGCGCCGAACACCACGAGCATCGGCGAGAGCTGGCCGTACTCGACGTGCGGCGCGGGGATGCTCTGGGTGTTGCCGCCCGCGGCGGCGAGCCATCCGGTGGTGCTCACTTGTGCTCACCTCCTGAGCGGGCGGACCCGTCGCCCGAGGTTCCGTTGTCGGCGGCGACCGGGTGCACCGGCGCCGGGTCGGTCTCGTGGACCTGCGAGAGGGTCGCGTCCACCGCCGGGTTGACGATGTCGGTGAGCGGCTTCGGGTAGACACCGAGCAGGATGGTCAGTGCCACCAGCGGTGTGACGACGGCGAGTTCACGCACCTTGAGGTCGTGCATGCCGCGCACCCCGTCCTTGACCGGGCCGGTCATGGTGCGCTGGTAGAGCAGCAGGGCGTACAGCGCGGCGAGCACGATGCCGAAGGTGGCGACGATGCCGACCGCCGGGTACCGGGTGAAGGTGCCCACCAGGACGAGGAACTCGCTGACGAAGGGCGCGAGCCCCGGCAGCGAGAGGGTGGCCAGGCCGCCGATCAGGAAGGTCCCGGCGAGCACCGGGGCGACCTTCTGGACGCCGCCGTAGTCGGCGATCAGTCGCGAGCCGCGGCGGGAGATCAGGAAGCCGGCCACCAGCATCCACGCGGCGGTGGAGATCCCGTGGTTCACCATGTAGAGGGTGGCGCCGCTCTGGCCCTGGCTGGTCAGCGCGAAGATGCCCATGATGATGAAGCCGAAGTGCGAGATCGAGGCGTAGGCGACCAGCCGCTTGATGTCCTTCTGGCCGATCGCCAGCAGTGCGCCGTAGATGATCCCGATCACCGAGAGGACCATGATCGCCGGGGCGAAGGTCTTCGAGGCGTCCGGGAAGAGCCCGAGGCAGAAGCGGAGCATCGCGAAGGTGCCGACCTTGTCCACCACGGCGGTGATCAGGACGGCCGTCCCGGCGGTGGCCTCGCCCATCGCGTTCGGCAGCCAGGTGTGCAGCGGCCAGAGCGGGGCCTTCACCGCGAAGGCGAAGAAGAAGCCCAGGAACAGCGCCTTCTCGGCGGTGCCGCTGAACTCCAGTCGGCCGTCGGCGATCGCGCCGGTCAGCGTCCGCAGGTCGAAGGTGCCGAAGCCCTGCCCCTGCGCGATCACGTACAGCCCGATCACCGCGGCCAGCATGACCAGGCCGCCGAGCAGGTTGTACAGCAGGAACTTGACCGCCGCGTAGGAGCGCTGGCGGGCGGACTCGGGGCCGCCGGCCCGGTCGCCGAAGCCGCCGATCAGGAAGTACATCGGGATCAGCATGGCTTCGAAGAAGACGTAGAACAGGAAGACGTCGGTCGCGTAGAAGGAGACGACGACCATCGCCTCCACCGCCAGGATCAGGGCGAAGAAGCCCTGGGTGCGCCGCCTGTTCTCGAAGGTGCCGTCCGGGGCCGCGGGCGCCGGGTCGGCGTCGTGCCAGGAGGCGAGCATCACGATGGGCACCAGGACGGCGGTGAGCAGGGCCAGGACCGCGCCGATGCCGTCCACGCCGAGCGAGAAGGTGATGCCGAAGGAGCGGATCCAGCTGTACGACTCGGTCAGCTGGTAGCGCGCGCCGTCCGGGTCGAACCGCGCGGTCACCACGGCGGCGAGCACCAGGGTGACGGCGGAGACGGCCAGCGCGACGGTCTTGGTGGTCCGTCGCCTGGCGTCGGTGGACCCGGCGGGCAGGGCGGCGGTCAGCACCGCGCCGGCCGCCGGGACGGCACACGTGGCGGTGAGCAGGGCGCTCATGGCCGGACCTCCCGACGGTGCGTGTAATCCCAATCCATCAGACGGACCTCATCAGGAGAGTCGTGGCGACCAGCACCAGCGTGCCGCCGAACATGGAGAGCGCGTACGACCGGACGTAGCCGTTCTGGATCCGGCGCAGCCTGCTGGAGATGCCGCCGATGGTGGCGGCGAGGCCGTTGACGAAGCCGTCCAGGCCGCGGCTGTCGAAGTAGACCAGCGCCGCGGCGAGCGCGGAGCCGGGGCGGACCAGGACCGCGTGGTTGAAGTCGTCCTGGAGGAGGTCCCGGCGGGCGGCCCGGGTGAGCGGGGACCCGTACGGCGGCAGCACCGGGACGGCGGAGCGGCCGTACATCAGGTACGCGACGGCGACGCCGATCACCATGCAGGCGGTGGCGAGCGCGCTGACGGTGAGTTCGCCGAGCGGCGAGTCGCCGTGGGCGTGGCCGGTGACCGGCTCCAGCCAGGTGACGAAGGAGCTGTTGTAGGCGAAGATCGCGCCGGCGAAGACCGAGCCGAAGGCCAGCACGATCATCGGCGTGGTCATGGTCTTCGGCGACTCGTGCGGGTGCGGGTCGTTGCCCTCGGCGTCCGGCTGCCAGCGGCGCTCCCCGAAGAAGGTCAGGATCATCACCCGGGTCATGTAGAACGCGGTGACGGCGGCGCCGAGGAGGGTGCAGAAGCCGAGGATCCAGCCCTCGGTGCCGCCCTTGGCGAAGGCCGCTTCGATGATCTTGTCCTTGGAGAAGAACCCGGAGAGGCCGGGGAACCCGATGATCGCCAGGTAGCCGAGGCCGAACGTCACGAAGGTGACCGGCATGAACTTCCGCAGACCGCCGTAGTGACGCATGTTCACCTCGTCGTTCATGCCGTGCATGACCGACCCGGCGCCGAGGAAGAGCCCGGCCTTGAAGAAGCCGTGGGTCACCAGGTGCATGATCGCGAAGGCGTAGCCGATCGGGCCGAGGCCGGCCGCGAGGATCATGTAGCCGATCTGCGACATGGTCGAGCCGGCCAGCGCCTTCTTGATGTCGTCCTTGGCGCAACCGACGATCGCACCGAACAGCAGGGTGACCGTCCCGACCACCACCACGGCGGTCTGGGCGTCCGGCGCCAGGTTGAAGATCGCCCCGGAACGGGTGATCAGGTAGACGCCGGCGGTCACCATGGTGGCCGCGTGGATCAGCGCCGAGACCGGGGTCGGACCCTCCATGGCGTCCCCGAGCCACGACTGCAGCGGCACCTGGGCGGACTTGCCGCAGGCCGCGAGCAGCAGCATCAGGCCGATCGCGGTCAGCTTGCCCTCGCTCGCCTGGTCCGCGGCGCCGAAGACCGGCTCGAAGGTGAAGGAGCCGAACTCGACGAACATCAGCATGATCGCGATCGAGAGGCCCATGTCACCGACGCGGTTGACGATGAACGCCTTCTTCGCGGCCGTGGCGGCGCTCGGCTTGTGCTGCCAGAAGCCGATCAGCAGGTACGAGGCCAGGCCGACGCCCTCCCAGCCGAAGTACAGCAGGAGGTAGTTGTCGGCGGTCACCAGCAGCAGCATCGCCGACAGGAAGAGGTTCAGGTAGGCGAAGAAGCGGCGCCGGCGCTCGTCGTGCGCCATGTAGCCCACCGAGTAGAGGTGGATCAGGGTGCCGACGCCGGTGATCAGCAGGACGAAGGTCATCGAGAGCTGGTCGAGCTGGAACGCGATGTCGGCCTGGAAGCCGTTCACCGGGATCCAGCTGAACAGGTTCTCCGTGAGTGTGCGGTCCTCGGCCTCCCGGCCCAGCATGTCCGAGAAGAGGACGACACCGAAGCCGAAGGAGAGCGCGGCGAGCGCGGTGGCCAGCCAGTGGCCGAACCGGTCGAACACCCGGCCGCCGAGCAGCAGCAGGGCGGCGCCGGCCAGCGGGGCCGCGACCAGCAGCGGAATGAGTGAGTTCACCGAAGGCCCTCCGCCTACAGCTTCATGAGGTTGCTGTCGTCGACCGAAGCGGAGTGCCTGGTCCGGAAGATGGAGACGATGATGGCGAGGCCGACCACGACCTCGGCCGCCGCGACCACCATGGTGAAGAACGCGATGATCTGGCCGTCCAGGTTGCCGTGCAGCCTGGAGAACGTGACCAGCGCCAGGTTGGAGGCGTTGAGCATCAGCTCGACGCACATGAACAGGACGATCGCGTTCCGCCGGATGAGCACACCGGAGGCGCCGATGGTGAACAACAGGGCGGAGAGATAGAGGTAGTTGACCGGATTCACTCCGCCCCCTCCTCGTCGTGGTCGGGTGCCTGGTGGTTGTTCGGCACCGGTTCGAGGGTCTTGCGCCGGCCCTCCGGGTGCTCCAGCTCCTTGCGCGGGCCGGTCACCGGCGGGCGCTCGGACGGCGGGCGGCCCAGCCAGTCGGCGGTGGTGGACTCCAGCTCGGCCATCCGGGCCAGCATCTCGTGGCTGACGTCGCGGATCTGGCCGCGCTCGCGGAGGGTCGCCATCACCGAGTCCTCGGCGATGGTGCCGTCCGGCAGCAGGGCCGGGATGTCCACCGCGTTGTGCCGGGCGTAGACGCCGGGCGCGGGCTTCGGCGGGAGCTGGATGTTGTCCCGCACGCGCTGGTCCGCCAGCTCGCGCTGGGTCTTCGGGGGCTTCACGTGCTCACGGTGGGTCAGCACCATGGCGCCGATCGCGGCGGTGATCAGCAGTGCGCCGGTGACCTCGAAGGCCCAGACGTACTTGGTGAAGATCAGCCGGGCCAGGCCCTGGACGTTGCCCTCGGCGTTGGCCTCGCCGAGACCGGTGAAGGTGTCCAGCTTGGCGTTGGCGATCCCGGCGAGCAGCAGCACGCCGAAGCCGAGGCCGCAGAACACGGCGGCGAACCGCTGGCCCTTCAGCTGCTCCTTCAGCGAGTCCGCGCTGGTCACGCCGACCAGCATCACCACGAAGAGGAACAGCATCATGATCGCGCCGGTGTAGACGACGATCTGCACCACACCCAGGAACACCGCGCCCTGGGCCATGTAACAGACCGCCAGGGCGAGCATGGTGGCGGCCAGGCAGAGCGCGCTGTGCACCGCCTTCTTCATCAGCAGCATGCCGAGCGCGCCGCCGACGGCGATCACCGCGAGGACCCAGAACTGGACGGCCTCACCGGTGGAGGTCGCGCCCGTGACGGCGGCCAGGGTGGCGGGGGCGGCGGTCACGACAGCGCCTCCCTCTCCCGGTCGGTGCGCTCCTGCTGGACCGTGCCGGGCGCCGCCGCGGTGATCTCGCCCCGGTAGTACGCGCCCTCGTCGGCGCCCGGGAAGATCGAGTGCGGGCTGTCGACCATGCCCTCGGAGAGGCCGACCAGCAGCTGCTCCTTGGTGAAGATGAGGTCGGCGCGGGAGGAGTCCGCCAGCTCGTACTCGTTGGTCATGGTGAGCGCGCGGGTCGGACAGGCCTCGATGCAGAGGCCGCAGAGGATGCAGCGGGCGTAGTTGATCTGGTACACCGCGCCGTACCGCTCACCGGGCGAGTAACGCTCGTCCTCCCGGTTGTCGGCACCCTCGACGTAGATCGCGTCGGCCGGGCAGGCCCAGGCGCAGAGCTCGCAGCCGACGCACTTCTCCAGGCCGTCCGGGTGCCGGTTCAGCTGGTGGCGGCCGTGGAAGCGCGGAGCGGTGGGCTTCTTCTGCTCCGGGTACTGCTCGGTGAGCCGCTTCTTGAACATGGCCTTGAAGGTCACGCCGAAGCCGGCGGCCGGCCCGAGGACGGACGGCTTCTCGGTCGGCTCGGGCCGGTCGGCCCGGGCGTTCTGGTCGGACGACATCTCGGTTCAGCTCCCTTCGGAATGGTCGGCCCCGTTGAGGGCGTCCTGGAGTTGCTTCGGGGCGCGGCTGCGCCGGCGCGGGACCGGCGGGAGCTGCTGGCCGGGCAGCGGCGGCACTGGGTACCCGCCCGCCATCGGGTCGAACTCGGGTACCGGTGCGGCCGCTTCGGACTCGGGCTTGCGCTTCACGACGTCCCGGACCAGGCCGAGCAGCAGGAGCACCCCGACCGGGGCACCGACGTACAGCACCACCTGGCCGAACTCGTAGCCCTCGTTGCGCAGCGCCCGGACGCTGGCCACCATCACCAGCCAGACCAGCGAGACCGGGATCAGCACCTTCCAGCCGAGCTTCATGAACTGGTCGTAGCGGAGCCGGGGAAGGGTGCCGCGCAGCCAGATGAAGAAGAAGAGCAGCAGCTGGATCTTGAGGATGATCCAGAGCATCGGCCACCAGCCGTGGTTGGCCCCCTCCCAGAAGGTGGAGACCGGCCAGGGGGCCCGCCAGCCGCCGAGGAACAGGGTGGAGGCGACGGCCGAGACGGTGACCATGTTGACGTACTCGGCCAGCATGAACATCGCGAACTTCAGCGAGGAGTACTCGGTGTTGAAACCGCCGACCAGCTCGCCCTCGGCCTCCGGGAGGTCGAACGGCGCCCGGTTGGTCTCCCCGACCATCGCGATGATGTAGACGATGAACGACACCGGCAGCAGCACCGCGAACCAGGTCGGCTGCTGCGAGGAGACGATCTCCGAGGTGGACATCGAGCCCGAGTAGATGAACACCGCCGCGAAGGACAGGCCCATCGCGATCTCGTAGCTGATCATCTGGGCCGACGAGCGGATCCCGCCGAGCAGCGGGTAGGTCGAACCCGAGGACCAGCCCGCCAGCACGATGCCGTAGATGCCGACCGAGGCGGTGGCCAGGATGTAGAGCAGCGCCACCGGGAAGTCGGTCAGCTGGAGCGGCGTCCGGGTGCCGAAGATCGACACCTCGTCGCCGGCCGGGCCGAACGGGATCACCGCGAAGGCCATGAAGGCGGGGATCGCGCAGACGATCGGGGCCAGGATGTAGACCGCCTTGTCGGCACCCTTGACCACCAGGTCTTCCTTGAGCGCCAGCTTCACGCCGTCGGCGAGCGACTGCAGCAGGCCCCACGGGCCGTGCCGGTTGGGCCCGATGCGCAGCTGCATCCAGGCCACCACCTTGCGCTCCCAGACGATCGCGACGAGCACCGTGCCGACCAGGAAGGCGAAGCAGAAGACGGCCTTGAGCAGCACCAGCCACCAGGGGTCGCGGCCGAAGAAGCCGAGCGTCCCGTACGCGGCGACGTCCTGGGCCGCCGCCGCGGACACGGTGGCGTCGTGGGATGCGAGCAGGGACGCGGCGGCGTCGAACGCCGAGACGTCGAGTGCGGCGAGACTCACTTCTCCTCCTCGTCGGGCTCGGTGGCCTCCGCCGCGGCGATGGTGACCAGGTGGCCGGTGGTGGTGCCGAGCGCGCGGTGGGCGCCGCCCGGGGTGGAGTTGAGCGGGATCCAGACCGTGCGGTCCGGCATCTCCTTGGCGATCTCCAGCGGCAGGGTGAGCGAGCCGGCCGGACCGGTCAGCCGCAGCGCGGCGGGCGGACCGTCGGCGCCGAGCTCCGCGGCGGTGGTCGGCGAGATCCTGGCGACCGCCGGGTGGCGGGTGCCGGCCAGGTGCGGATCGCCCTCCTGGAGGGTGCCCCGGTCGAGCAGCAGCCGCCAGCCGGCCAGCACCGCCTGGCCGGTGGCCGGCCGCGGCAGCAGACCGGGGTGGGCCGCCGGGGCGGCCGGGCGGTCGCCGGTCCAGGGCGCGAACCGGTCCAGCTCCAGCCGGGCGGCCCGGACGTCCGGCAGGCCGAGCCGGTGGCCCAGCGCGTCGGCGAGCATGTTCAGCACCCGCAGGTCCGGGTGCAGGTGGCGGCCCATCTGCTGGTCCGGCTTGAGCGCGGCCTCGAACATCCGCACCCGGCCCTCCCAGTCGAGGAAGGTGCCGGCCTTCTCGGCCACCGCGGCGACCGGCAGCACCACGTCCGCGTGCGCGGTGACCGCGGACGGCCGCAGCTCCAGCGACACCACGAACCGGGCGGCGGTCAGCGCCTCCTCGGCCAGCGCCGGATCGGGCAGGTCGTCCGGGTCGACCCCGCCGACCAGCAGCGCGTCCAGGTCGCCGTGGGCGGCGGCCGCGAGGATCTGGTCGGTGTCCCGGCCGAGCCGGGCCGGGAGTTCGGCCACCCCCCAGGCCGCGGCGGCCTCGGCCCTGGCGGCCGGGGCGGCGACCGGGCGGCCACCGGGCAGCAGCCCGGGCAGCGCGCCCGCCTCGACCGCGCCGCGCTCGCCGGCCCGGCGCGGGACCCAGGCGATCCGGGCCCCGGTGGCGTGCGCCAGCCGGAGCACCGCGGTGAGCGCGCCGGGGGCGGCGGACAGCCGCTCGCCGGCCAGGATCACCGAGCCGGGGGTGCGGAGCAGCTCCGCGGCCCGGCCGGCGTCGTCGTTGAGCGGCTCGTCGGCGGCGAGCGCCGCCAGCCACTCGGCCTCGGTGCCGGGGGCGGCCGGCAGCAGCGCACCGCGCAGCTTGGCCAGGCCCCGGGAGGCGTGCGTGGCGATCGAGAACACCCGCAGACCGTTGCCGCGGCTCGCCTTGCGCAGCCGCAGGAAGACGATCGGCGACTCCTCCTCCGGCTCCAGTCCGGCGAGCAGCACGGCGGGCGCCGACTCCAGCTCCTCGTAGGAGACGCCGGTCCCGTCCACGTCGACGCCGCGCCCGGCGACGGCGGCGGCCAGGAAGTCCGCCTCCTCACCGCTGTGCGGGCGGGACCGGAAGTCAACGTCGTTGGTGCCGAGCACCACGCGCGCGAACTTCGCGTACGCGTAGGCGTCCTCGACGGTGACCCGGCCGCCGGTGAGGACACCGGTGCGGGCACCGCGCAGCCCCTCGGCGGCCCTCGCCAGCGCCTCCGGCCAGGAGGCGGCGACCAGTTCGCCGTCCCGCCGCACCAGCGGGGTGGTGAGCCGGTCGCGCTGCTGGGCGTAGCGGAAGGCGAACCGGCCCTTGTCGCAGTTCCACTCCTCGTTGACCGCCGGGTCCTCGCCGGCCAGCCGGCGGAGCACCTTGCCGCGCCGGTGGTCGGTGCGCTGGGCGCAGCCCGCCGAGCAGTGCTCGCAGACGCTCGGTGAGGAGACCAGGTCGAACGGGCGGGAGCGGAAACGATAAGCCGCCGAGGTGAGGGCGCCGACCGGGCAGATCTGGATGGTGTTGCCGGAGAAGTACGACTCGAAGTCGTCGCCCTCACCGGTACCGACCTGCTGGAGCGCGCCGCGCTCGACCAGGTCGATGAACGGGTCCCCGGCGATCTGCTGGGAGAAGCGGGTGCAGCGGGCGCAGAGCACGCAGCGCTCGCGGTCCAGGAGCACCTGGGTGCTGATCGGGACCGGCTTCTCGTAGGTGCGCTTCATCCCCTCGAAACGGGAGTCGGCGTCACCGGTCGCCATCGCCTGGTTCTGCAGCGGACACTCGCCGCCCTTGTCGCAGACCGGGCAGTCCAGCGGGTGGTTGATCAGCAGCAGTTCCATCACGCCGCGCTGCGCCTTCTCGGCGACCGGCGAGCTGACCTGCGTCCGGACCACCATGCCCTCGGCCACCGGGATGGTGCAGGAGGCGACCGGCTTGCGCTGGCCCTCGATCTCCACGATGCACTGGCGGCAGGCGCCGGCCGGGTCGAGCAGCGGGTGGTCGCAGAAGCGCGGGATCTGGGTGCCCACCTGCTCGGCGGCCCGGATCACCAACGTCCCCTTGGGGACCTGCACTTCGACGCCGTCGATGGTGAGCGTGACCAGTTCGACCGCGGCCTTGGAGGTGGATGGCTCTGTGATCGTCACGCGTGCACCTCCCTTTCGGTGGCGGACTGGTGGCCGGGGCGGGGGCCGTCGGCCCAGACGGTGGAGGCGGCCGGGTCGAAGGGGCAGCGGCGCTCCGCGAGGTGCTGCTCGTACTCGGCCCGGAAGTGCTGGAGGGAGGAGACGATCGGGCTGGCCGCGCCGTCCCCCAGGGCGCAGAAGGACTTGCCGTTGATGTTGTCGGCGATGTCGAGGAGCTTCTCCAGGTCCCCGTCGACGCCCTCGCCGGCCTCGATCCGCCGGAGCAGCTGGACCAGCCAGTAGGTGCCCTCGCGGCAGGGGGTGCACTTGCCGCAGGACTCGTGGGCGTAGAACTCCGTCCAGCGGGTGACGGCCCGGACCACGCAGGTGGTCTCGTCGAAGACCTGCAGGGCCTTGGTGCCGAGCATCGATCCGGCCGCGCCGACGCCCTCGTAGTCGAGCGGGACGTCGAGGTGCTCGTCGGTGAACATCGGGGTGGAGGAACCGCCCGGGGTCCAGAACTTGAGCCGGTGGCCCGACCGGACGCCGCCGCTGATGTCGAGCAGCTGGCGCAGCGTGACGCCGAGCGGGGCCTCGTACTGGCCGGGGTTGGTGACGTGGCCGGAGAGCGAGTAGAGCGTGAAGCCGGGGGACTTCTCGGTGCCCAGGCCCTTGAACCACTCCTTGCCCCTGGCCAGGATCGGCGGCACCGAGGCGATCGACTCGACGTTGTTGACCACGGTCGGGCAGGCGTAGAGGCCGGCGATGGCCGGGAACGGCGGGCGCAGCCTCGGCTGGCCGCGGCGCCCCTCCAGCGAGTCGAGCAGGGCCGTCTCCTCGCCGCAGATGTACGCGCCGGCGCCGGCGTGGACGGTGATGTCCAGGTCGAGGCCCGGGCCGAGGGCGTCCTTGCCGAGCAGGCCGGCCCCGTACGCCTCGGCGACGGCGGCCTGCAGTCGGCGGAGCACCGGGACGACCTCGCCGCGCAGGTAGATGAAGGCGTGGTCGCAGCGGATCGCGTAGGACGCGATGATCATGCCCTCGATCAGCGAGTGCGGGTTGGCGAAGAGCAGCGGGATGTCCTTGCAGGTGCCCGGCTCGGACTCGTCCGCGTTGACCACCAGGTAGTGCGGCTTGCCGTCGTTCTGCGGGATGAACTGCCACTTCATCCCGGTGGGGAAGCCGGCGCCGCCGCGGCCGCGCAGACCGGCGTCCTTGACCAGCGCGATCACCTCGTCCGGCGCCATCGCGAGGGCGGCCTTCAGGCCCTCGTACCCGGCGTGGCGGCGGTAGGTGGCGAGGGTCCAGGGCCGGGTGTCGTCCCAGGAGGCGGAGAGCACGGGGGTGAGGAGCTTCTCGGCCGGCTCGGCGGAGGTCATCACGCTTCGGTCCCTTCGTGGCGGGGCGAGACGACGCGGGTGCCGCCGGTGCCGGGCAGGGCCTCGCCGCGGGCCAGTCGCAGGCCGGCCAGCGAGGGGGCGCCGCCGGCGCCGGACTCGTCGACCACCCCGGCGCGCTCGTCGGGGAAGCCGGCCAGGATGCGGGCGGTCTCCTTGAAGGAGCAGAGCTTGGCGCCGCGGGTGGGGTTGGCCTCCCGGCCCGCCCGCAGGTCGTCGACCAGCTGCTTGGCGCTCTCCGGGGTCTGGTTGTCGAAGAACTCCCAGTTGACCATCACCACGGGCGCGTAGTCGCAGGCCGCGTTGCACTCGATGTGCTCGATCGAGATCCGGCCGTCCTCGGTGGTCTCGTTGTTCTTGACGCCGAGGTGCTGCTGGAGCTCCGCGAAGATCTCGTCGCCGCCGAGCACCGCGCAGAGGGTGTTGGTGCAGACCCCGACGTGGTACTCGCCGGCGGGCCGGCGCCGGTACATGGTGTAGAAGGTGGCGACGGCGGTGACCTCGGCGGTGGTGAGGTCCAACTGCTCGGCGCAGAACCGGATGCCGGTCGGGCTGACGAAGCCCTCCTCGGCCTGCACCAGGTGCAGCAGCGGCAGCAGCGCGGACCGGGCCACCGGGTAGCGCCCGATCAGCTCGGCGGCGTCGGCGGCCAGCCGGGAGTGCACCTCCTCGGAGTACGGCCTGGCCGGCAGCGCCGGCATCCCCAACTGGACGTCTGTCACCGGTCCACGCCTCCCATCACCGGGTCGATCCCGGCCACCGCGACGATCACGTCGGCCACCTGGCCGCCCTCGCACATCGCCGCCATCGTCTGCAGATTGGTGAACGACGGGTCCCGGAAGTGGACCCGGTACGGGCGCGTCCCGCCGTCGCTGACCACGTGCACGCCGAGCTCGCCCTTGGGTGACTCGACCGCCGCGTACGCCTGGCCGACCGGGACCCGGAAGCCCTCGGTGACCAGCTTGAAGTGGTGGATCAGGGCCTCCATCGAGGTGCCCATGATCTTCCGGATGTGGTCGAGCGAGTTGCCCATCCCGTCCGGGCCGACGGCGAGCTGGGCCGGCCAGGCGATCTTCTTGTCGGCCACCATCACCGGACCGGGGCGGAGCCGGTCCAGGCACTGCTCGACGATCCGCAGCGACTGCTTCATCTCCTCCAGGCGGATCAGGAAGCGGCCGTACGAGTCGGCGCTGTCGGCGACCGCGACCTCGAAGTCGTAGTCCTCGTAGCCGCAGTACGGGTCGGTCTTGCGCAGGTCGTGCGGCAGGCCGGTGGCGCGCAGGATCGGGCCGGTGGCACCGAGGGCCAGGCAGCCGGGCAGGTCGAGGAAGCCGACGTCGACCAGGCGGGCCTTGAACACCGGGTTGCCGGTGGCGAGTTTGTCGTACTCGTGCATCCGCGAGCGGATGGTCTTCACGGCCTCGCGGATCTGGTCCACCGCGCCGGGCGGGAGGTCCTGGGCGAGCCCGCCGGGGCGGACGTACGCGTGGTTCATCCGCAGGCCGGTGACCAGCTCGAAGACGTCCAGGATCAGTTCGCGGTCCCGGAAGCCGTAGATCATCAGCGTGGTGGAGCCGATCTCCATCCCGCCGGTGGCCAGGCAGACCAGGTGCGAGGAGATCCGGTTGAGCTCCATCATCAGGACGCGGATGACGCTGGCCCGGTCCGGGACGTCGTCGGTGATGCCGAGCAGCTTCTCGACGGCCAGGCAGTAGGCGGTCTCGTTGAACAGCGGAGTCAGGTAGTCCATCCGGGTCACGAAGGTGGTGCCCTGGACCCAGCTGCGGAACTCCATGTTCTTCTCGATGCCGGTGTGGAGGTAGCCGATGCCGCAGCGGGCCTCCGTCACCGTCTCGCCGTCGATCTCCAGGATCAGCCGCAGCACGCCGTGGGTGGACGGGTGCTGGGGACCCATGTTGACGATGATGCGTTCGTCGTCGGCCCGGCCGACGGCCTCGACCACCTCGCCCCAGTCACCGCCGGTGACCGTGAAGACCCGGCCCTCGGTGGTCTCCCGGGCGGCGGCCTCCGCCGCCCCCTGGTGCGCCTCTTCGTAGTGCTGGGTGCTCATCAGCTGTACGACCTCCGCTGGTCGGGCGCCGGGATCTGGGCGCCCTTGTACTCGACGGGGATGCCGCCGAGCGGGTAGTCCTTGCGCTGCGGGTGGCCCAGCCAGTCGTCCGGCATCATGATCCGGGTGAGCGCCGGGTGGTCCTCGAAGACCAGGCCGAAGAAGTCGTAGGCCTCGCGCTCGTGCCAGTCGTTGGTCGGGTAGACGCTGACCACGGACGGCACGCGCGGATCGGCGTCCGGCGCGGTGACCTCCAGCCGGAGCAGCCGGCCGTGGGTGATCGAGCGCAGATGGTAGACCGCGTGCAGTTCGCGGCCCTGGTCGCCCGGGTAGTGCACGCCGCTCACGCCGAGGCAGAGCTCGAACCGGAGGGCCGGGTCGTCGCGCAGGGTCCGGGCGGTGCGGAGCAGGTGCTCGCGGGCGATGTGGAAGGTGAGCTCGGCGCGGTCGACGACGGTCTTCTCGATCACGTCGGCCGGGTCGAGGCCCTGCTCCTCCAGCGCGCCCTCCAGCTCGTCGGCCACCTCGTCGAACCAGCCGCCGTACGGGCGTTCGCTCGCCGGCGGCAGCGCGATCGGGGCGACCAGCCCGCCGAAACCGGAGGTGTCGCCGCTGCCCTGGGCGCCGAACATGCCCTGCCGGCGGCCGACCACCTCGACCGGGATCTCGCGGCGCGACTCATCGCGGCGGGTCTCGGGTACCTGGTCGTTCATCGCAGCAGCCCCCGCATCTCGCTCACGGGGGTGGCCTGCAGCGCGAGCGCCTCGCCCAGCTCCTCGGCACGGCGCCGGTTCACCCCGAGCGGCTCGTGCTGGATCTTGTCGTGCAGCTTCAGGATCGCGTCCATCAGCATCTCCGGGCGGGGCGGACAACCCGGCAGGTAGATGTCCACCGGGACGATGTGGTCGACGCCCTGCACGATCGCGTAGTTGTTGAACATCCCGCCCGACGAGGCGCAGACGCCCATCGAGATGACCCACTTCGGATTGGCCATCTGGTCGTAGACCTGGCGCAACACCGGGGCCATCTTCTGGCTCACCCGGCCTGCCACGATCATCAGATCGGCCTGCCGGGGCGAGCCCCGGAACACCTCCATACCGAACCGGGCCAGGTCGTAGCGGCCCGCGCCCGTGGTCATCATCTCGATCGCGCAGCAGGCCAGCCCGAAGGTGGCCGGGAAGAGCGACGCCTTTCGCACCCAGCCGGCGGCCGTCTCCACGCTCGTGAGCAGAAAGCCGCTCGGCAGCTTCTCCTCGATTCCCATCAGATCCCTCTCAATGCCCTCAAGTCCTGTGGTTCATCCGCCCGTTCAGGCTTGTCCGCCCGTTCACAAGCTCCGGCGGCCGCCCGGCACCCAGTCCCGCTCCAGGCTCAGTCCCACTCCAGACCGCCGCGCCGCCAGACGTAGGCGTACGCGACGAAGACGGTGGCGATGAACAGGAGCATCTCGACCAGCCCGAAGATCCCCAGGGCGTCGAAGCTCACCGCCCACGGATAGAGAAAGACGATCTCGATGTCGAAGACGATGAAGAGCATCGCCGTCAGGTAGTACTTGATCGGGAACCGACCGCCGCCCACGGGCTGCGGGGTCGGCTCGATGCCGCACTCGTACGCCTCCAACTTGGCCCGGTTGTAACGCTTGGGCCCGGTCAGTGAGGCCATCACGACGGAGCCGACCGCGAACGCCGCCGCGATGGCACCGAGTACGAGGATCGGCGCGTAGGCATTCATAGCCCCCGCTCCCTCCGTCCAGTCGTCCTTGACTGCAGATCGGAACCGACGGGTCACACTGTGGTGAACCCGGCGTTCCAGTTCCCGCGATCCACCCCATGTGAGGCAGTTCACAAAGCCTGGAACGAGCGCATCCTATGCCCGTCGGCTTGTGATCTGCGACACGCAGTTCAGGACGATCTTTGTGATCTCCGCCACCTCGCGAATGGTGGCGAAAGTGAACATGGCGAGAGTTGTCGACTCAAAGAAGTCAAATGGTCACAACCAGTCGCATTTATCTGCGAAGCGGCAGGTCAGAGCCGCGCTCCTATATCAACTATGCGACGCTGTGAGCAAATTTCCAGGCGTCATGTTGACGTGTTATAGCGGCTCACCCTCAGGGGTGGCGGCCCTCCGAACGTCCGCTTGACCCTTCGTTCACAAGCGCGCGAGCAGAGAGCCGAGTTGGGGCACCGGAGTGCGGGCAGCGCCGGCCGCGGCCGGGCGGCGGGTAGCTAGCAGTGGTCTGCGACGGCGGCGACGGGAGAGCCGGCGGGGCGGCGGGGGCTCGGTCGGTGGGGTGGGACGACGGGGGCGGGGCACGGCTCGGTGAGGGCGCGGGGGCGCAGGTGGTGTGGGGCGTGTGGGGTGCGTGGGGCGCGTGGGGGTGCGTAGGACGTGAGGCTCGCGTGGGGCGTGGGGTTTCGGTGTGCGGTGGAGCGCGGGCTCCGGCTCAGGCCCCGGCCTCCCAGGCCCAGGCTGCGATGCCGACCCGGTTCCGCGTTCCGAGTTTCCGCTGGATGGAGGCCAGGTGGTTCTTCACCGTCCCCGCGGTGATGAACAGCTCCGTCGCGATCTCGGCGTTGGTCGCGCCGTCCGCGACAAGCGTGGCGATCTCCATTTCGCGCGCGGTGAGTTCCTCGACCGGCCCGACGCGCGGAGTCTCCTTTCCTTCCCGCCTCTTCTGTCGCCCCAGCCTCCCCAGCCCCTTTCCCTCCTCGCTCGGTTTCTGCTCTCCTCCTCGCGACAGCTGCCGCAGCAGGCGCACGGTGACCTGGGGACTGATCAACGCGTCCCCCGCGACGGCGGCCCGAACCGCCTCCGCCAGCAGTGCCGGCCCCGACCGCTTGAGCAGGAACCCCGCCGCACCGGAACGGATCGCCGCGTGCACGTACTCGTCCAGGTCGAAGGTGGTCACCACAACCACCCGGAAGTCCCCGCCCAGCCGCCGGGTCAGCTCCAGGCCGTCCAGTCGCGGCATCCGGATGTCCGCGAGGATCACGTCCGGACGCAGCCGCTCGGCCTGCCCGATGGCCTCCTCCCCGTCCGCCGCCTCACCCACCACCTCGATGTCCGGCTGGGCGTCCAGGATGATCCGGTACGCACTGCGAATCGCCTCGTCGTCATCGGCCAGGAGCACCCTGATGCTCATCGGTCCACTCCTCCTTCCGTCGGCCGGTACGGCCCCCGCACTGTTCCTGTCGCCTTCGTCGCCCGAACGCCCGGCACCCCGCAGCCGGTCGCCCTGCAGCACCCTGTCACCGTGCGTCCAGTGGCATCGTCGCCGCCACCTGCCAGCCGTCGCCTTCCCGGCCCGCGTCGAGCGTCCCGCCCAGGGCCTCCACCCGTGCCTCCAGCCCCGCCAGCCCGCTGCCGCCCCGGCGCGATCCGGGTGCCTGCGTGCCACCGCCGTCGTCACGCACCACCACCGCCAACCGCCGCCCCTCGTACCGAACCTGGACGTCGACCACGCTGGCACCGGACGCGTGCCGGCGGACGTTGGTCAGCGCCTCGACCACGACCCGGTAGGCGGTGGCCGCCACCTCCCGGGGAACCGCGGGCTCGCCGGCCGGGGCGTCCAGCCGCACCGTCACGCCGCCCGAATCGGCGAACCGCTCGGTGAGCTCGGCCAGTTCGGCCAGGCCGGGCTGCGGGATCCGCTCCGGACCGTCCTCCTCCTCGCTGCGCAGCAGCCGGACGGTCCGGTCGAGCGAGGCCAGGGCCTGCAGCCCGGCCTGCTCTATCCGCTCGAACAGTGCCGCCGCCCGCACCGGGTCCGAGGCCGCCAGCACCGAGCCCGCCTGCGCCTGGGCGACCATCCTGCTGACGTCGTGAGCGACGAAGTCGTGCAGGTCGTGGGCGAGTTCGAGGCGCTGTGCGCGGCGGGCGGCGGCCACCGAGCGGCGCCGGGTGTCGTCCATCCTGCGCAGGTAGAGCCCGGTCAGGACGGTCGGCAGGGCGAGCACCGCACCGAAGCCGAACAGCGTCAGTGCGTCGATCGAGTTGTCGGCGGTCTCGAACCGGGACAGCCACAGCACCACCGCGGCACCGATCGTCCAGGACGCCGCCGCGGAGCGCCAGCCGTCCTCCGCCCGCAGGGTGACGACCACCACCAGGATCAGGAGGGCGATTTCGAGCAGCCCGACGCCGCCGGGCCAGCGCTCCTCCTGGCCCCAGCCACCCGCGACCCGGACGCCGAGCGTGACCGACAGCGAGATCGCACCGAGCACACCGGCCGACGCCGACGCCCCGTAGCGCGACCGCAGCGGCAGCCACCCCAGCAGGACGGCCACCGGGACCACCAGCGACAGGAACTGACTCATGATCGCCTCCTTCCGAGAGGAAGCCTACGGATCGCCCGGTGGCTCCGCTTGTGCCGTTCGGCACATCTACGCGGCCGCTCCGAGCAGCGAAGACAGCCCGATCGGCACTGACGGAGCCACCGCCCCGGCGAGCACTCTTGATCCCGTCGGGCCGGCCGCAGGGGCCGGTCCGGAGAGGAGCCGGCCACCGTGTCCGCAACCACGACCACCCCGACCGCCACGGCCACCGTCGGTACCGCCGCCACCGTCGGTACCGTGCGTACCTTCACCCCCCGCACGGCGAGGAGCGGCCGGGCCGCGCCCCGGCGGGGCACCGCCCGCGCCGTCCGCCCCGCCGGCACCCCGCGCTGGGCCGAGGTGGCCGCCAGGGCCGCGGTCTGGACCACCGTGCCGTCCGGGCTCTGGCGGGTCGCCCTCGGGGTCGGCGTCCCGGTCGGCTTCAGCGGCGAGCTGGCCGCCAGGCTCGACCCCCACGTCCCCGGCTGGGGCACCGCCTACCTCCTCCTGCTGAGCGCCCTGGCCGAGGCGGTGGCCTTCCTCACCCTCGGGCTGGTCCGCCCCTGGGGGGAGGTGGTGCCACGCTGGATCCCTCTGATCGGCGGCCGGACCGTCCACCCGCTCGCCGCAATCGTCCCGGCCGCCCTCGGCTCCGCCGTGCTGACCTGGGTCGGCCTGAACAGCCTGCTCGGCGGCTGGGCCACGTCGATGAGCGATCCGGAAGCCCCGCACGGCACCGCCGGAGTGATCATGACCCTCTGCTACCTGCCGCTGGTCGCCTGGGGTCCACTGGTCGCCGCCGTCACCGTCGCCTACGCCCGCCGCACCCTGGGGCGCCGGTGACGAGCACGGCACCCGCGGCCACGCCCGTCACCGCGGGTGCCGGTCAGACCGCGGCCCGCTCCGGCACCGTGTCCGCGCCTGCGTCCGCCTCCCCCGCACGCGGCGAGCGCGCAGCCTCTCGGGGCAGTGCCACCGCCGTGCGTCGCCCCCACTCGGTGGCGACCAGGACGAGGGCCCCGCCCAGCAGGGCGAGCGGGCCGAGGTGGTTGCCGGCGAGGGTGATCCCGAAGACCGCCGCCCAGAGCGGTTCGGTACCGAGCAGCAGACTGACCCGGGAGGGCGAGGTGGTGCGGACGGCCCACATCTGCACGAAGAACGCGAAGAGCGTGCAGAGCAGCGAGAGGTGCAGCAGCCAGCCCCACTCGGCGGGCCCGTACGTGGCGGCGACCGTCCAGGGCAGCGGCCCGACGAAGGGTGCGACGACGGCGAACACCACGGTCGCGGTCGCGAGTTGGACCCAGGTGAGGGCCAGCGTGTCGGTCTTCCGGATCGCCCGGACGCGGGCGGTGGCCAGTACGTTGACCGTCCGCACCACGGCCGCGCCGAGCACCAGCAGGTCGCCCGGGGACGGTGCCCGCAGCCCGCCGTCTCCGGTGAGCAGCGCGATACCCACCACCGCCAGGCCGGCCGCCGCAAGGAAGGGCCTCGGCAGCGCGGTCCGGGCGAGGGCGCTCTCCGCGAGCGGGGTGAACACGATCGTGAGGCTGATGATCAGACCGGCATTGGTCGCCGAGGTGTGCACCGCACCGAAGGTCTCCAGGAGGAAGATCGCGCCGAGCACCAGCCCCAAGGACGCCCCGCCGAGCCACTCGGCACGCCCCATCCGCCGCAGCCCCCGCCAGGCGAACGCCCCGAGCAGCGGCAGGACCAGGCCGAACCGCAGCACCAGCATGGCCACCACCGTGTCCGGTTCGGCCACCCGCTGCACCGCCAGGAAGCTCGAACCCCAGACCACTGCCACCAGCAGCACCGGCACATCTCTGAGAACGGACGACGAAGCACGCATGGGCAGGACCTCTTCGAAGCGAACGGAACCGGCAGGCGAGAGTCCCGCACGACGTCGGACGGATCCCGGGGCTGAGCAGTGGACCGAGCAGTGAACGGAACGGTGAACCGGGCAGACGGCCGGACACCGGGCCCGGCCGGGGTGGAGCAGGGGTCCGCCATCCTCGCGCACCGGAGGCCGGACGATCAACGGCATTCCACCCCTACCGGATCCCCACCCCGCCGTGGATGATGTCGCCATGACAACGCAGCCGTCCCCCTCCCACCGGAAGGCACGTCAAGTGAAGCGGAAACACTGGGCGTTGATCGCCGCGGCCACCGTCCTGCCGCTCGCCGCGAGCACCGGCACCGCCGTCGCGGAGACCCCGTCGGCCGGCACCGCCGCCACCTGCACCTACACCCCGGCGGTCCCCGCCGACAACTTCAAGGGCATCCCGGTCTTCGACGCCAAGAAGGCCGCCAAGCCCTACAGCGCGACCCTGAAGACGACCCAGGGGGCGATCACCTTCCAGGCGCTGACCGACAAGGCCCCCTGCACCACCTTCTCGTTCCGCTTCCTCGCCGAGCACGACTACTTCGACCGCAGCCACTGCCACCGGCTCACCACCCAGCGGATCTTCGTCCTGCAGTGCGGCGACCCGACCGGTACCGGCAGCGGTGGCCCGGGCTACTCCTTCCCCGACGAGAACCTGGAGGGCGCCACGTACCCCGCCGGCACCGTCGCCATGGCCAACGCGGGCCCCAACACCAACGGCAGCCAGTTCTTCTTCGTCTGGAAGGACACCAAGCTCTCCCCCGCCTACACCCCGTTCGGCCGGATCACCGCGGGGCTGGACGTCCTGCAGAAGATCGCCGCCGCCGGCGAGGACGACCAGAACAACCCCGGCGACGGCTACCCGAACCTCTTCGTCAAGATCCGCGACGTCCGGATCGCCAAGCGCTGACCCGCCGTACGGCTCCCCGCCGCCTCACACCACCGCTCCCGTACGGTGGACCACGCCATCGACACCGTACGGGAGCAGCGCCGCATGGACAGCAGGATCTGGGAGAGCGTCGACCACCTGGTCGCCTGGCTCGACGAGGAGAGCCCGCTCACTCCTCAGGAGGAACGGCTGGCCCGCATCCTCAAACTCTCCGAAGAGGTCGGCGAGGTCAGTGCCGCCGTGATCGGCGTCACCGGCCAGAACCCGCGCAAGGGCGTCACCCACACCTGGGAGGACGTCCAGCACGAGCTCTGCGACGTCGTCTTCTCCGCGCTGGTGGCTCTCCGCACGCTCACCCCCGACGCCGCACGGGTCTTCGCCGAACGCCTCGCCTACGTCGAGCACCGCTCGACCGCCAGCCGCCGCCCCGGGGAGGACCGGCCCTGACCGCGGGGTGACGCCCGGTGCCGCACGGCTCACCCGGGCCGGGGCCGCGCGGCCGGGGGCCCGGGTGAGCCGGGGCCGGGGGCTGGGCGAGCCGGGGCCGGGGGCTGGGCGAGCCGACCGGCCCGCCCCCGAGGATCAGGCGTTCGGGGCGGCCTTGGCGAGGCCGTTGATGATGCGGTCCATCGCGTCGCCGCCCTGGGGGTCGGTGAGGTTGGCCAGCATCTTCAGGACGAACTTCATCAGGATCGGGTGGGTCAGCCCGCGCTGGGTGGCGAGCTGCATGACCTTCGGGTTGCCGATGAGCTTCACGAAGGCGCGGCCGAGGGTGTAGTAGCCGCCGTAGACGTCCTTGAGGATCCGCGGGTAGGCCTGGAGGGCCCGCTCGCGACCGGCCTCGGTGACCCGGGCGTGGGCCTGGACGATGACTCCGGCGGCGATCTGGCCGGATTCCATCGCGTAGGCGATGCCCTCGCCGTTGAACGGGTTGACCATGCCGCCGGCGTCGCCGACCAGCAGCAGGCCGCGGGTGTAGTGCGGCTGCCGGTTGAAGGCCATCGGGAGGGCCGCGCCACGGATCGGGTCGGTCATGTTCTCGGGGGTGTAGCCCCACTCCTCCGGCATGCTGGCGCACCAGGCCTTGAGGACCTCGCGCCAGTCCAGCTCGCCGAAGGCCGGCGAGGAGTTGAGGATGCCGAGGCCCACGTTGGAGGTGCCGTCGCCCATGCCGAAGACCCAGCCGTAGCCCGGCAGCAGCTTCCGCTGGCCCTCACGGGTGTCCCACAGCTCCAGCCAGGACTCCAGGTAGTCGTCGTCGTGGCGCGGGGAGGTGAAGTACGTCCGGTAGGCCACGCCCATCGGGCGGTCCTCGCGGCGGTGCAGGCCCATGGCGAGCGACAGCCGGGTGGAGTTGCCGTCGGCGGCCACCACCAGCGGGGCCCGGAAGGTCACCGCGCGCTTCTCGTCGCCGAGCCGGGCGGTGACGCCGACGATCCGGCCGGTCCGGTCGTCCAGCACCGGGCCGCTGACGTTGCACCGCTCGTAGAGCCGGGCACCCGCCTTCTCGGCCTGACGGGCGAGCAGCTCGTCGAAGTCGGCCCGCTTGCGGACCAGCCCGTAGTCGGGGAAGGCCGAGAGCTCCGGCCAGTCCAACTCCAGCCGGACGCCGCCGCCGATGATCCGCAGTCCCTTGTTGTGCAGCCAGCCGTTCGCGGTCGACACGTCGATGCCCATGTCGACCAGCTGCTTGGTGGCGCGCGGGGTGAGCCCGTCGCCGCAGACCTTCTCCCGGGGGAAGGAGGTCTTCTCCAGCAGCAGCACGTCCAGGCCGGCCTGGGCCAGGTAGTACGCGGTGGCGGAGCCGGCCGGGCCCGCGCCGACCACGATGACGTCCGCGGTGCTCTCCACAACGCCTGCGCTCAGGTCAACGGCGGTCTCGGACACGGTGGGCACACTCCTGCTGGGGTCGGCCGGCCGTCGGGGGCCGGCACGGCTGGGCTTGGACGAGTCTACGAGTTGCGGACCGGGCCCTCGGCCGGAGCCGCGGTCGGCTCCGGCGAGTCTGCCCCGGTGGGTCAGCCCTCGCGCACCGGACCGGAGGACCGGGCCACGGCCCGCACGGGACCGGAGGTCGACCCCTGCGGTCGCACGGACAGCGGGACGGACAGCCGGACGGACAGTCGGACCTGACGACCGGAGCGGGCGATCGGCCGGGCAGTCAGGCCGGACGGTCAGGCCGGGCGCCCGTACCGGGTGGCCGTACCGGGTGGTCGGCCGAGCGGTCAGACCTTGTAGGCCCGGTGCAGGGCCACGATGCCGCCGGTCAGGTTGCGCCAGGCCACCTTGGACCAGCCGGCCTCCTGCAGCATCCCGGCCAGCTCGGGCTGGTCGGGCCAGGCCCGGATGGACTCGGCGAGGTAGACGTAGGCGTCCGGGTTGCTGCTGACCGCCGTGGCGACCGGCGGCAGCGCACGCATCAGGTACTCGGTGTAGACGGTCCGGAACGGCGTCCAGGTCGGCGTGGAGAACTCGCAGATCACCAGCTTGCCGCCGGGCTTGGTGACCCGCTGCATCTCGCGCAGGGCCGCCTCGGTCTCGTGGACGTTGCGCAGCGCGAAGGAGATCGTCACCGAGTCGAAGGTGCCGTCGGCGAACGGCAGCCTGGTGGCGTCCCCGGCCGTCAGCGCCAGCTCGGGGTGACGGCGCTTGCCCTCGGCGAGCATGCCGACCGAGAAGTCGCAGGGGACGACCTGGGCCCCGGCCTCCTGGAAGGGCAGCGAGGAGGTGCCGGTGCCGGCGCCGAGGTCGAGTACGAGGTCCCCCGGTCCGGCGGCCACCGCCTCGGCCACCGCCCGGCGCCAGGCGCGGGCCTGGCCGAGGGAGAGCACGTCGTTGGTGCGGTCGTACTTGGCCGCGACGTCGTCGAACATTGCGGCGACTTCGTGCGGCTGCTTGTCCAGAGAGGCTCGGGTCACGACCCCATTGTTCACCCTGGCCCCGACGATCCGGGCAAGGGGGCACGTCCGAGGCGATCCGGGCGGCGCGGCCCGGGCCCGCCCCGACGGGGACCGGCGTCCGGGCACGCCGCACCCCGGCGCGGGCGGCGCGTCAGTGCAGGCCGCGCCGGCCGCCGGAGCGGCGCTTGCGGCGCGAGCGCTTGCCGTGCGTTATCGCCGGCATGCCTTCGGCCAGCGCACCGGTCGCCAGGGCCACGGTGGTGGCGATCCGGTTCTGCCCGCTCCGGACGGCCACGTCCCGCCGGTGCCGCCGGATCCTCAGCATGCAGACGGCGAAGAGCACCACGGCCACCGGCACGCTGAACCGGGCCAGCCCGACGCCGACCGGCTGCGGGTAGGTGTCGCCGCAGACCCGGACGGCGCCCGGGTCGTCGGCCGCGTGCTCCAGGCAGACCGCGTCGCCGACCTTCACGCCGTCGGCGAGCGGCAGCGCGGCCGCGGTGTGCTGCTGGCCGACCGCCCGGTAGCTGACGGTGCTGTAGGAGCCGCCGCCGGCGGCGAGCTGGGTCACGGTGCCGTCGACTCTCACCGGGTGCGCGCCGATCCGGTCGGCCTGCTCGGCCTGACGCCAGCCCAGCAGGCACATGCCGAGGGCCAGTACGGCGCTGAGCACGGCGGTGAGGTACCAGCCACGGCCCAACCGCGGGGAGCGCGGCGGGGGGACGGTCGCGGATCGCATGGTTCCTGTCCTGGCTTGCGTTCGGGGCCTGGGACGGGGCCCCGCCGCCCGAGGGGCACGGGCGGAGTGTGGTGAGGGTACGGACTGAGCTGAGCCGGATGCTATCCGCTGGCGGGCCCTCAGGTCACGACGAAGGGGGAATCAGACACCCTCGTTGACGCCACAGTTCGAGGGCATACGAAGCAAGTCCCTTGCGCCGCACGGGAGTCTCACCGAGCAGCAGAAAGCAGCAGTATTACGGTACGACTACCAATGAGTAGCATGCGGACATCGACGCCAAGGCGATCTCGGCGCCCTCCCCCGGCGACGATCCACCCTGACGGTCACCCGGCCCGACTCCGGCCCCGGCCCGACTCCGACCCCGACCCGACGAGGCCCGGCCCGGCCCCGTCGTCGGCCCCGGCCTCAGCGCCGACGGAACACAAGCCGCCCGGCCAGCACCGTGGCCCGACAACCGCCGGCCCGCGGCCCGTCCGGGCCGGGCTCGAACACGGCGAAGTCCGCCCGGCCCCCGACGCCCAGCCGGCCGTGCACGGCCCCGGCGAACGGCAGCACCGCGAGCGGGTCCAGCGGCCCCGCTCCGGCCCCCGCTCCGCCCGTCCCACCCGATCCATCGGCCTCATCGGCCCCATCCGGTGCACCGGAACCGCCGAGCGCACCTGAACCGCCGAGCGCCCCGGGACCGCCCGGTGCGCCCAGTCCCGACCGGGCCACCGCCGTCCGCACCGAGGCCCGTTCGAACGGGCCGGCCACCGCCGTCACCCCGAACCCGAGCATCCGCTGCAGCCCGCGCCGGGCGCTCGCGCCGCACCGCGCCTCGTCGGCCGGATCCCCGAGCCCCCCGAGGCCTCCGGGCACCGGCTCGTCGCCGACCCCCTCGCGCGGGTCCGGGTGGTACGCGCGCTCCAGCAGCCAGTGCCCGTAGGGGTTGCGGAGGCCGGGCGTCAGCAGCCCGTCACCCCAGTCCCGCACCCGGGCCGCCGGGTGCTCCGCCGCCAGCTCCGCGTACGGGCCCACGGCGGCGACCAGTTCGCCGCGCACGAGCACCGCCCCGTCGGTGTGGGACGGGGCGGTGGGATCGGCCGGGTCCGGCAGCACACGGGCCGCCCGGTGCAGGGTCAGCACAGCGGTGGTCGCGCTCAGCCGTTGTCGAGGATCTTCAGCTCGGGGTGCGCCGTGCCGCCCTCGATCGCGGTGGAGGCGATGTGCGAGGCGACCCGCGGGTCGACCGGGTCGTTCGCCGGGTCGTCCAGCACCCGCAGGTGCTCGTAGGTGGTCGAGCGCTGGGCGGGGACGCGGTCCGCGGCCCGGATCAGGTGGATCAGCTCGGTGAGGTTGGAGCGGTGCTTGGCGCCGGCCGCCGAGACCACGTTCTCCTCCAGCATGACCGAGCCGAGGTCGTCCGCGCCGTAGTGGAGCGACAGCTGGCCGGCCTCCTTGCCCGTGGTCAGCCAGGAGCCCTGGATGTGGGCGACGTTGTCCAGGAAGAGGCGGGCGATGGCGATCATCCGCAGGTACTCGAAGACGGTCGCCTGGGTCGACCCCTTCAGGTGGTTGTTCTGGGGCTGGTAGGTGTACGGGATGAAGGCGCGGAACCCGCCGGTGCGGTCCTGCACCTCGCGGATCATCCGCAGGTGCTCGATCCGCTCGGCGTTGGTCTCGCCGGTGCCCATCAGCATGGTGGAGGTGGACTCGACGCCCAGGCCGTGGGCGGCCTCCATGATCTCCAGCCAGCGCTCACCGGACTCCTTGAGCGGGGCGATCGCCTTGCGCGGGCGCTCCGGCAGCAGCTCGGCGCCGGCGCCGGCGAAGGAGTCGAGGCCCGCCTTGTGGATCCGGGTGATGGCCTCCTCGATCGAGACGCCCGAGATCCGGGACATGTGCTCGACCTCGGACGCGCCCAGCGAGTGGATCACCAGCTGCGGGAAGTCCGCCTTGATCGCCGAGAAGGCGCGCTCGTAGTACTCGACGCCGTAGTCCGGGTGGTGGCCGCCCTGGAACATGATCTGGGTGCCGCCCAGCTCGACCGTCTCCGCGCAGCGGCGCAGGATCTCGTCGAGGTCGCGGGACCAGCCCTTGCTGCTCTTCGGCGCCACGTAGAAGGCGCAGAACTTGCACGCCGTCACGCAGACGTTGGTGTAGTTGATGTTGCGCTCGATGATGTACGTCGCGATGTGCTCGGTGCCGGCGTAGCGGCGGCGGCGCACCGTGTCGGCCGCCGAGCCGAGCGCGTGCAGCGGGGCCGAGCGGTAGAGCTCCAGCGCCTCCTCCGGGCTGATCCGGCCTCCGCCGGCCGCCCGGTCGAGCACGGCCTGCAGGTCGGTGCTGGGCGCATCGAGGGTGGTCGCTGCGAGCTCGGACACCTGACGGCCTTCTCTCTCTCGGGTACTGCTGGTCTTGCGGGCGCTGCCGGACGGGCACGGTCCCGGGCTGCACCGTCGGGTTGCACCGGCGGTTCGAACCGTCAGTCCGCAACACCGGGCTGCATCCGGTTCAGCCTACGCCAGCGCCTCCGCTCCCCCGCGTCAGCCCGCCCGCCGCAGCGTCCCGGACGGGTTCCCGGCCTTCGGGTCGGCCGAGGTGAAGACGATCGCGCCGTCCTTCTGCAGGGTGAGCGTCTCGGAGTACGAGCCGCCGGTGCACGCGCCGGGCAGCGAGGAGCGGACCAGCCGGGAGGTGAACACCAGCTTCTCCGGCTCGGCCGAGGTGAGCGTCCAGGCCCCCTCGCAGCTGACCGAGAGCAGGCCGGTGAGCTCGTTGCGGCTGGTGGTGGCCTCCTGGCCGAGCGCCGCCTTCCCGATGACCAGGGTGGTCGTACCGGCGGGCACCCCCTTCTGGGTCGTCATCTCCCCGCGCCAGGTGCCGAGGAAGGACTCCGGGACGACGCTCGGCCCGCCCGCCGGGGTGCCGCTCCCGGAGGCGCTGCCGGACGGCGTCCCGCCCACCGGGGTGCCGCCCGACGGCGTGGCGCCCGCCCCGGTCCCGCCCGACGGCGACGGCGACGGCCCGCGCGACGGCCCGCCGGGCGTGGTCGACGGCGGCGGCTGGGTCACGCCCCCGACGACCGGGGCACTCGGCGAACCCGAGCCCGAGCCCGCGACCACGGCCGGCGGGTCCTCCTTCCCCCACACCCGGTAGGCGCCGTACCCGCCGCCCGCCACCAGCAGCAGCAACGCACCCGCCACGAGCGCGGCCCCGTACCGGCGCCGGGGCGCCGCCCCGCCCGTCGGCGCGCCCCACGCACCCGATCCCCCGGCCGCACCCGCGCCTGCACCCGCACCGGGTACGAAGGTCGGCGTCCGGTCGGCCCCCGGCGGGACCGGCGCGGCCCCCACCGACGACTCCTCCGCCTCCAGGTCCAGCAGCTGCACCGCGCTCCGTCCGACCGCCGCCGCCAGCGCCGGCGGCAGCCAGCCGCCCTGCCCCAGCCGCGCTGCGGCCGTGCCGTCCGGGTCCAGTCGCGCGCGCAGTTCACGCGGGGTCGGGCGGGCGGCCGGGTCCTTGGCCAGGCAGGCGAGCACGGTCGAGCGCAACGGCCCCTCGGGCAGGCCGGAGAGGTCCGGCTCCTCGTGCACCACCCGGTAGAGGAGGACGGCGGCGCTCACTCCCTCACCGAAGGGGTGCGCCCCGGTGGCGGCGAAGCCGAGCACGGCGCCGAGCGAGAAGACGTCGCTGGGCGGCCCGGCGAGCAGCCCGTTCGCCTGTTCGGGGGACATGAAGCCGGGTGAGCCGACCACGTAGCCGGACTGGGTGAGCCCGCTGGCGGCGTCCAGGGCCCGGGCGATGCCGAAGTCGATCAGTCGCGGGCCGTCCAGGGTGAGCAGCACGTTGGACGGTTTGACGTCGCGGTGGACCAGCCCGAGGCCGTGGACGTGGTCGAGCGCCTCGGCCAGGCCGGCGCCGAGGGTCCGGACGGCCGACTCGGGCAGCGGCCCGTGTTCCGTGACGGCGGTGCCGAGCGCGGGACCGGCGACGTAGCCGGTGGCCACCCAGGGGTGTTCGCCCTCGGTGTCGGCGTCCAGGACGGGTGCCGTCCAGGAGCCGCCGACCCGGCGGGCGGCGTCCACCTCCTGCCGGAACCGGGCGCGGAACTCGGCGTCCTCGGCCAGCTCGCCGCGCACCACCTTGACCGCCACCGTGCGGCCGCCGGCCGTCCGGCCGAGGTAGACCCGGCCCATGCCGCCCGCGCCGAGCCGGCGCAGCAGCCGGTAGGCGCCCACCCGGCGCGGATCGTCCGATCCCAGTGCCTGCATCCCCCGCACCCTCCCGTCGCCGCACGGCCCCGCCTCCGGGGCACGGATTCCGGGTGCAGACGCTACCGGGCGGCGGACGGTGAGGCGCCACATCCCGTGGCCCGGCCCGTCCGGCCCGGGGTCAGGCCGGACCCCGGGCGGGCCTGACCGTGGGCCGGACCGGGATCAAGCCGGAACGGACCGGACCCTGGCCGGCCCGGGCCCGGGTCAGGCGACGACGGGCGCCGGTTCCAGCAGCCGCACGGCCACGTCGGGCGCGAAGCCGCTGTCGGGCGCGACCCGGCGGGCGAACTCGGCCAGCCCGGCCAGCTGCCGCTCGCCGAGCGAGAAGTCCAGCGCCTCGCTGAAGTACCGCTCCAGCACGCCCGCGTCGAACGCCTCCCAGCGGGCCGCGTGCGCGGCGACCTCGCGGGCCTCCACCAGCGAGAGGTCCCGGGACTCCAGGAAGGCCCGGTGCACCGCCGCGGTCAGTTCGGGCCGGCGCTCGGCGAAGTCGCGGCGGGCGGCCCAGACCGCGAAGACGAACGGCAGCCCGGTCCACTCCTTCCACATCTCGCCGAGGTCGTGCACCGCCAGTCCCTGCGCGGCGGCCTGGCCCAGGTAGGCGCGGAGCGCCGGGTCGCCGATCAGGACGGCCGCGTCGGCCTCCGCGAGCATGGAGTCCAGGTCGGGCGGGCAGCTGAAGTACTCCGGGCGCACGCCTTCCCGCTCCTCCAGCAGGAGCCGGGCGAGCCGTACCGAGGTACGGCTGGTGGAGCCGAGGGCGACCCGCCGGCCGTCCAGCTCGGCCAGCGGCACCTTGCTGACGATCACGCAGGACATCACGGGACCGTCGCTGCCGACCGCGATGTCGGGCAGCACCAGCAGTTCGTCCGCGTGCCGGAGGTACTCCACGCAGGTGATCGGCCCGATGTCGAGAGAACCGCCGACCAGTTGGTCGCTGAGCTTCTCCGGGGTGTCCTTGGTGAGGTCCAGGTCGAGGAGGTTGCCGGTCCGCGCCAGTCCCCAGTAGAGGGGTACGCAGTTCAGGAACTGAATGTGCCCGACCCGCGGCCGGACCGGGGTGGTGTTCTCCTCGGGATCCAGCGGTCCCGCATCCGGTGCTGCCACTGCGCCGCTCCCTTGCTGTTCGTGCGCTTCCCCCGCAGGGTATGCCCGCCGTTCCGGAAGCCCGGCACCGGCCTTACGACACGCGCTCGCGCCGTCGCGGCACTCTCCGCGCGGACCGCCGCGAAGGACCGCGGACAGCGTCCCGGCAGCTCACGCGCGGGCCGGCCCGGCGGCTCCCGCGCACTGCCCCAACGGGCCGTGCAGGCCGCCGGAACGGCCTTACGACACGTGCGGTCCGGCCCGCAAGTCACCCCTGGTCGTCACAGCAGCCGCATGCTAGCGTTGCCCTCAGTTGCAGTTTGATTCCCCTTGCAGTACTTGAAGCCTGCGGAGCATGTAACCGCGGGCTTTTTGTAGTTTTTCAGCAATATCGAAAAACTCCGGACCCGTCCGGAGGCAGGGCGATCAGCGCAGCGGACCGGGTGCCACACGGTGTGGTCCCCGACACGTCCCTCGCAAGGAGAACGGCATGGCTCAGGGAACCGTCAAGTGGTTCAACGCTGAGAAGGGCTTCGGCTTCATCGCCCAGGAGGGCGGCGGCCCCGACGTCTTCGTCCACTACTCCGCCATCAACGCGAGCGGTTTCCGCTCGCTGGAGGAGAACCAGGCGGTCAGCTTCGACGTCACCCAGGGTCCGAAGGGCCCGCAGGCGGAGAACGTCACCGTTATCTGACCATCCTCATGATGTCCTGATCGCTCGGGACCCCCTCGGGTCCGCCGACGGCCGCCGGCCGTCACCATGAGCACAAGAGCAACACCCAAGGGGGCCCGCCGTTTCCGGTGGGCCCCCTGCCTCTTCCCGCGGCACCCGCGCCGGGCCGCTCCCGCAGCCCCGACGGACGCCTCGGGCCGGCCCCGACCCCGGTTCGCGGACACGGCCCCGGAGCGGACCCTCGGAGCCGCAGGAAGACGGGGCTTCGTACGCGAGGCACCGCCGTCGAACAGGCCTTTCCCATGGGCTACTCTCCCGCCGTGAAAACATGAGAGACCGAGGCTGTCCCTCCGGGGTGCGGGAAGTACGGGAGAGGCGGCCGGTCGAACGGGGGGGGGGCCGGCTCGGCTGGCTGGACGCGCTGCGCGGCATCGCCGCCATGGTGGTGCTGCTGCACCACTTCGATCTGGTGCCACTGCTGCCGCCGGCCCTGGGCAAGTTCGTCTGGTGGCACTTCGACATGGGCTTCTACGGAGTCATGTTGTTCTTCATCGTGAGCGGCTACATCATCCGGGCCTCTCTCTAACGTCGCGGTGACGTCAGGGCGTTCTGGGTCGGCTTCTCAGTCCACCTGCTGCACGTCCCGCTGATGCACACCACCGGCCCGCTGGTGGGCGTGCCGCCGCTTCCGAAGTCCGACGGCGACAAGCTGGTGTGGGCCGCCGAGTACCTGTCCGTGACCCTGGTGGTGAGCTACCTGATGTACCGGCTGGTGGAGATTCCGGCGCAGAAGCTGGGCCGCCGGGTCCTCAAGGCGGTCGAGCGCCGGTACCCCGGATCGGGCCCGGAGGCCGGGGGTCGGCCGGACGCCGCGCCGGTGCTGCCCGCGCAGGCCGATGACAGTGACCGGGTGCGGGTACCGGCCACGGTCGGCGCGGGCGCCGGGGCGGGCGCCGTCGCAACGGGCCGACCCGGCCGTCGCACGTACACCGAGGGCCCGCCGCGCTCCTGAGGAGGCGCGGCCGGCCGGTGGGAGTCCGCATTCTTCGCCCCGTCGCTGAGCGGCGGGGCGAGGTGCTTCCCCGAGGCTGCTCCGGGCCCGCGTACAGGCCCCGGGCACGGGCTCACAGGCGCGCCTGTGAGCCGGGCGCCGGTCCCGGGCGCCGGGTGCCGGTCCCGGGCGCCGGGTGCCGGTGCCGGATGTCGGTGCGGACGAGGTCGACACATGGACACCGGCCGCGCCCTCCCCGAACGACGACGTCGGCTCCCGAGACCACCAACGGGTCTCGGGAGCCGACGTCACGCACTGGCCGGGAGCGGTCAGGCCGTGGCAGCGGCCTTCGCACCGGCCTGGGCCGGGACGGCGGCCGCGGGGGCGTCCGCGTAGAGGTCGCCGGTGGGGTTGTTGTAGGCCGCCAGGTCGAGGGTCTTCTCGCGGGCGGCGACCACGATCGGCACGAGGGCCTGGCCGGCGACGTTGGTCGCGGTGCGGATCATGTCGAGGATCGGGTCGATCGCCAGCAGCAGGCCGACACCCTCCAGCGGGAGGCCCAGCGTCGACAGGGTCAGGGTCAGCATCACGATCGCGCCGGTCAGACCGGCCGTGGCGGCCGAGCCGATGACCGAGACGAAGGCGATCAGCAGGTAGTCCTTGATGCCGAGGTCGATGCCGTACACCTGGGCGACGAAGATCGCGGCCAGCGACGGGTAGATCGCGGCGCAGCCGTCCATCTTGGTGGTGGCGCCGAACGGCACCGCGAACGAGGCGTACTCGCTCGGCACGCCGAGGCGCTCGGTGACCCGGCGGGTGACCGGCAGGGTGCCGACCGAGGAGCGGGAGACGAAGGCCAGCTGGATCGCGGGCCAGGCGCCCTTGAAGAAGTTCAGCGGGTTGAGGCCGGCGGCGAACTTCAGCAGCAGGGAGTAGACGACGAACAGCACCAGCGCGCAGCCGACGTAGATGTCGACCGTCAGGGCGGTGAAGGGCTTCAGCAGGTCCCAGCCGTACTTGGCGACGGACTTGCCGATCAGGCCGAGGGTGCCGAGCGGGGAGAGCCGGATGACCCACCACAGGGCGGTCTGGACCAGCTCCAGGACGGACTCGCTGAGCTTGAGGACCGGCTCGGCCTTGGCACCGAGCTTGAGGATGGCCGCACCGGCCACGACCGCCAGGAAGACGATCTGCAGGACCTCGACCTCGGTGAACGCGGTCACGATGTTGGTCGGGAAGATCCCGGTCAGGAAGTCGATCCAGCTGCCGGTGGACTTCGGCGGCTTGAGGCCCTCGGTCTTGAGGTTGGTGCCCTCGCCGGGGTTGGTCAGCAGGCCGAGGCCGAGGCCGATGGCCACCGCGATCAGCGAGGTGATCAGGAACCAGAGCAGCGTGCGCACGGCCAGGCGGGCCGCGTTGGTGACGTTGCGGAGGTTGGCGACGCTCACCAGGATCGCGGTGAAGACCAGCGGGGGGACGGCGAGCTTCAGCAGCTGGACGAAGATCTTGCCGATGGTCTCCAGGGTGGTGGCCAGCCAGGAGATGTCGGCCGCGCGGGCCAGGTAGCCGAGGCCGATGCCGAGCACGAGGCCGGCGACGATCTGGACCCAGAAGGGGGTCTTGCGGATTCTGGCGAGCACGGACGGCGACGAGGTCGCCTCGGGCGCTGTGGACATGACGGTGCGGCTCCGGGGGAGGCGTTGCTGACGGTGAGGCGGGGCGGGAAAGGCGACACGGCGCGCGGGCCGGGCGGGGAGGTCCGGCCCCGATCAGGGGCGTGCCGCCGAAATACAGCTCATGGCGCGACAACGGCGCGGGCTGTCCACAGCACCGGTCAGACGGCACCCGCGGGCGGCGCCGGGCTGCGAGCCCAGGCCGTGCATCCGGAGTGCGTCTGAGGTGGTCATGGCCGATACGTTAGCAGTAAAGGTTTGAGATGTTCAAAGTAGTTGTTTGAGTTCCGGACACCCCCGTTCGCGGAGCCCCGGCGGAGTCCGGACACGAACGAAGCTGACGCACCATCAGATCACCTCGTCGCTCCGATTGACCGCTCGGCGGTTATACGTATAACTTGGGTGGCGCCCCCGCCCACCCAAGACGCCCAGACCGGAGAACCCCGCCCATGGGCTACCTCGCCCTGCTCCGCGCCCCGCACGTCGGCCGACTGCTCTTCGGCACCCTGCTAGGCCGCCTCCCGGCCGGCATGACCGCCCTGGTGATCGCACTCGCCCTGCGCGACGCCGGCGCGCCGTACAGCCGGATCGGGCTGGCCACCGCCGCGTACGCGATCGCGGCGGCGGTCGGCGGGCCGGTGCTCGGCCGGATCGTGGACCGGACGGGGCAGCCGCGCGTCCTGCTCGCCTCCGCCGTGGTCGCCGGCGGCGGGTACACGCTGCTCGCACTGGCTCCCGGCTCGGCGTGGGCGGCGCCGGTCGGTGCCGCGATCGCCGGCCTGGCCATGCCGCCGCTCGAACCCTGCCTGCGCTCGCTCTGGCCCGACGTCGTCGAGGAGGAGCAGCTCGACACCGCGTACGCCTTCGACTCCGCCTCCCAGCAGATCCTCTACGTCGCCGGTCCGCTCGCGGTGGCCGGGATCGCGGGCGCGGTCAGCCCGGTCGCGGCGCTCTGGGTGGCGGCCGGGCTGGGGCTGCTCGGAGCCCTGGTCGTGGCCACCACCGGACCGGCCCGGGCCTGGCAGGCCCCGCCGCGCGAACACTCGGCGGGCCTGCTCGGACCGCTCCGCTCGCCCGGACTGGTGCTGCTGCTGGTCGGCCTGGCCGGCGCCGGCTGGGCCGTCGGCGCACAGAACGTGCTCTTCATCGCGTACGCGGAGGCCCACGAGACGGACGGGCTGCCGGGCGGTGCGGGCACCCTGCTGGCGCTGGCCGCGCTCGGCGGACTGCTCGGTGCGCTCGCCTACGGCGCCGTGAAGTGGCGCAGCACCACCGCCACGCGCACCTGGCTGATGGCGGTAGGCATGGCCGTCTCCTATCTCCCGCTGCTGCTGGTCCCGGGGCCGGCCGCGATGGCCGGGCTGGCGTTCGTCTCGGGGATCGCGCTGGCTCCGCTGCTGGCGGCGGCGTTCGTCCTGGTCGCCGAGCTGGCCCCGGTCGGCACCGTGACCGAGGCCTTCGCCTGGCTGGTCACGCTCTTCGCGACCGGCAACTCGCTCGGCTACGCGGTCTCCGGCCACCTCGCCGAGGGGTCGCTGCGGTCGGTGGCGCTCTGTGCGGCGGGCGGGATCGGCCTGGGCGGGCTGCTGCTGTTCGGCGCCCGCCGCTGGTTCCGGCCGGCTCCCGCCGCCGCGACGGCGGCCGACCGGCCGCTGTCGGCCGAGCCGGCGCCCGCCGCGCCGGTACCGGTGGGCTGAGCCCACCCCGAATACGTGGCTGCGTCCGTCGGGCCGGTGGTCTGGCCGTCGGGCGCAGCCACTCACGCATGTCCTCGTGCGGACGGTCGGCTGTCGCGGCCGCGGCCTCCCCGGGTGCCCCTTCCCCGGTGATCGGCACGATCGGCCGGCCGGTGCCGAGGGCGGCGGAGAGGATGCCGGTCAGGCGCCCGTACCGCCACCGGCGTCGGGCAGCCCACCGCCGTGGCTCGGCGGGCACGCCGGACGGGCCGGGTCGGACGGCTCCGGCGAGTGCGTCGGCGAGCGGTGCGTCGGCGAGCGGTGCGTCGGCGAGAGGCCCGTCAGCCCGATCCGCCGGGCGCGGTGGAGGAGCGCAGCACCAGCGCGGTGGCGAGCGGCGCCACCGGTGCGACCGGCTCGCCGCGGAGCAGTCCGGCGAGCGCCGCGACACCGGCCCGCCCCAGTTCCTCGCCCGGCAGGTCGACGGTGGTGAGCGGAGGCGCGAGCAGCGCGGCCACCGGGACGTTGTCGATACCGACCACCGAGAGGTCGGCGGGCACCCGCAGGCCGAGCTCGGCGGCGGCCTGGTAGACCCCGGAGGCGACCACGTCGTCGTCGCAGATCACCGCGTGCGGGCGGGCCGGGTGCGCCAGCAGCCGGTGGGCGGCGACGCGTGCCGCGGACTGCCCCTCGTTCAGGCTGACGCCCAGTTCGAGCACGTCGAGGCCGAACGAGCGGACGGCCTCCTCGAACGCGGCCTGGCGGACCCGGAAGGTGTAGGCGGAGTGGGTGGAACGGAGCCGGCCGATCCGGCGGTGGCCGAGTGCGGCGAGGTGCTCGACGGCGGCCCGCATGCCGCCGGCCACGTCCAGCTCGATGGTCGGACGGGCCCGGTCGGTGCCCGGGTCGGCGTCCAGGAAGACGGCGGGGGTGTCGGCGGGGAGCTCGCCGAGCTGGCTGTCGTCCGGCGAACAGATCAGCAGTCCGTCGAACCGGCTGGTGGTGGCGGCCTCGGCGAGGGTCGCGCTCCCCCAGCCCGAACTCACCACGACGGCCAGGCCGTGCCGGCCCGCCTCCTCGTGGACGCCCTCCAGCACCCGTCCGAAGAACGGGCCGAGGATGTTCGGCACGGCCAGCAGGATCATGCCGCTGCGGCCCAGGCGCAGCTGGCGCCCGGCGGCCTGCGGCCGGTAGCCGAGGCTGCGGGCGGCCTCGCGGACCCGTTCCCGGGTGGCTTCGGAGACCCGGCGGCCGGCCTCGGAGCCGGAGAACACCAGCGAGACGGTGGCCTGGGAGACCCCGGCGAGGCGTGCCACGTCCCGCCCGGTGGGCCGTCGGACGGGGGCCGGCCAGGTCCCGGCCGCATGCCCGGTGCCCTCGGCCGCGGGCTCCGGCGCCGCGGCCGCGGATCCGGCTCCCGGTCCGGCGGCGTCACCGGGCACCGCGGCACCGGGCACGGCGGCACCGGGCGCGGCGTCGCCGGACTCGGCAGGGCTGGACTCGGCAGGGCTGGAACGGGGCACGGCGGCGGCGCGGGTCAGCTCTGCGCGGAGGCGGCCGAAGCGGAGGCGGCCGAAGCGGAGGCGGCCGAAGCGGAGGCGGCCGCCGAACGGGCGGCGTCGTCCGCGGCGTCCTCCTCCTCGTTCTGCGCGGCGATCCGCTGGGCCGTCCGCGAGCGGATGCCGTCCACCCTGCCGGAGATCTCGGCCGACATCTCGTCACGCTGCTTGTGCAGCAGCACGTAGCTGAGCGGCGCCGAGACGACCGCGGCCAGCAGGAACAGGAAGACCGTGCCCGACTGGCCCTTGACCGGGATCACCTGGAAGTGCCCCAGAAGCAGGGCTGCCAGCAGGCAGCCGAGGAAGATGGAGACCCGCATGGAGGTGTAGCGGAGCGTGGCGTGCGACTTCTTGCTCACAGTGCTGCTCACCGGGGACACGTCCTTCTCTGCGCGGGGCTGGGCCGGTCTCCCAGTGAAGCATGCCCGGACGGCCCGGCGGGGAACGGGTCCGCCGTCCCCCGCCGGGAGGCGTTGCGGCGGGGGTGCGGTCAGCGCAGGTCGAGCCACATGGTGACGTCGTCGCGGTCGTCGCCGGGCGCGACCCGGATGGTGCCGGGGACCCGGCCGACCTCGACGTAGCCGCTGCGCCCGTAGAACGCCTCCAGGCCGAGTCCGCCGCGCACGTGCAGCCGCAGGCCGACCAGGCCCCAGTCCCGGGCGGTCCGTTCGGCCTCGGCCAGCAGCGCCGCGCCGTAGCCGTGCCCCTGCAGTTCGGGGTGGACCATCACCCGGGAGAGCACCCGCCAGTGCTCCATCAGTCCGAAGCGCATCGACTCGAAGACCAGCAGGCCGGCCAGTCGGCCCGTCGCGGACTCGTGGGCGATCAGCAGGCGGTCCGGCCCGGCCGGTGCGATCCCGGCGAACTGCTTCTCCGCGGTGATCCAGACCTCGTCCTCGGTGACCGGGGGGACGAAGCCCACCGCGCCGCCGGCGTTGCTGGCGTCGGTCCACAGCCGGGTGATCCCGGCCCGCAGACCGGGGTCGAGGTCGGGGTCGAGGGTGAAGGTGAGCGCCATGGACACACAGCCTAGGCGCCCCTTACGACAGAGCCGGAGCGATCCGTTCCGGACCGGCCTTCCGGAGCGCCAGGCAGAGGACGACGGCGATCGCGCAGAGCCCGCCGGCCGCGTACCAGGCGAGGTCGTAGTCGCCGAGCGCGTCCCGGGAGAACCCGGCCAGTCCGGCCACCACGGCCGCGCCGATCTGGTGGCAGGCGAGCACCCAGCCGAAGACGATCGGCGCGTCGGCGCCGAAGTGGCGGCGGCAGAGTGCGACGGTCGGCGGCACGGTGGCCACCCAGTCCAGCCCGTAGAAGATCACGAAGGCCAGGATCGGCGGCTCCAGCGAGCCGGCGAACAGCTGCGGCAGCAGGAGCAGCGAGACTCCGCGCAGCGCGTAGTAGACGACCAGCAGCCGGCCGGAGTCGAAGCGGTCGGTGAACCAGCCGCTGGCGATGGTGCCGACCACGTCGAAGATACCGATCAGCGCCAGCAGGCTCGCCGCGGTGGTGACCGGCAGGCCGTGGTCGTGGGCGGCCGGGATGAAGTGGGTGCCGACCAGCCCGGCGGTGGTCGCGCCGCAGATCGCGAAGGAGGAGGCCAGCAGCCAGAACGCCCGGCTGCGGGAGGCCGTGCGGAGCACCCGGAGCGAACGGGCCAGCGCCCGCCCGTCGGCCGGCGGGGCCGGCGGTTCCTCGGTCGCCCCGTACGGGAGCAGGCCCACGTCGGCGGGCCGCTCGCGCATCAGCAGCAGCACCGGGACGGCGACCGCGGTCGCGGCCAGCGAGACCACCACGACGGCCGAGCGCCAGCCGTGCTGCTCGACCAGCCAGGCGCCGACCGGCAGGAAGACCAGGTTGCCCGCCGCGCCGGCGGCCGTCAGCACCCCGGTGACCAGCCCCTGGCGGGCCTGGAACCAGCGGCCGGTGATCGTGGTGGCGAACGCACCGGCCATCGAGCCGCTGCCGAGGCCCACCAGCACGCCCCAGCAGAGCACCAGTTGCCAGGGTTCGCGCATCAGCATGGTCAGTCCCGCGCCGACCGAGATGGTCAGCAGCGCGCAGACCACCACCAGCCGGACGCCGAACCGGTCCATCAGGGCGGCGGCGAACGGGGCGGTGAGGCCGTAGAGGGTGAGGTTGACCGAAGTGGCGCTGGATATCGTGCCCATCGACCAGCCGAACTCGTGGTGCAGCGCGTCCATCATCAGGCTGGGCGTGGAGCGGAATCCGGCCGAGCCGAGGAGCACCAGCAGCGCGACGGCGGCCACCACCCAGGCGTAGTGCAGCCGGGGCGCGCGGGTGGGGGCGGGGCCGGTCGGGGCGGGTCTGACAGGGGCGTGCGGTTCGTTCACCCGGCAGAGTCTCCCGAAGGGAGCCGGTGGGCGGCGAGGGGCGGAGCTGCCAGCTTTCGTCGGTATCGGGCCAACCGGGGACGGGAACCGGCCGACCGGAACCCGGCGTTCGGCGGGCGGACCCGGTGGCCGGAAACGACCGCCCACGGCGGGCGGATCGGATGGCGGCGGGCCGCACGCACCCCGAGCACGGCACGGCCGACCGCCATCCAACCTCGACGCACGGGCCCTGAACCCGCGCAGCACCCTCCGCACTCGCCAAGGAGCCAGCGCACGACCGGCAGACTGCGGCCCCCCTGCTGACACGATCCCCCTGGACAGCAGCACCACAGCGGCGTTCGGGTGTTCCCTCGGCGTCCCCTCGCAACGAAGAGCTGCACCCAAGCGTGATCAGTCGGATACGTCACGTCAATGGGTTGTCCGAAATTCGGAATGGTTGCGTCAGGTTTCGGCCCGGCGATCACCGGGCCGCCGGCACGGCCCCGGGACCGGCCCCGATCCCGGCCGGACACCCGGCACCGGCCCGCGCGCCGACCCCGGCACCGGCACCGGCTCCGGCTCCGGGCCCCGGTGAGTACCCGTCACTGCGCCAGCGCGGCCCAGTCCACGGCGGCCAACGGCTCCATCGGCCGGGCGTCCGGGCTGATCTCGCACCAGACCCGCTTGCCCGCACCGTCCGGGTACCAGCCCCAGCGGTCGCAGAGCAGCTCGACCAGCTCCAGGCCGCGCCCGTTGGTGGCGTCCACGTCCGGCCCGGCGTGCCGGGGCGCGGGCGCGGCCTGGCTGGCGTCGGCGACCTCGACCCGCAGCGGGCCGACCGTCGCCGACTCGCGCACCCCGAGGGCCGGTGCGACCCCGCCCGGGCCGTCGCCCATCGGGCCGCCACCGATCGGGAAGCAGAGCCGCAGCACGGCCGGACAGCCGGTGTGCACCACCGCGTTGGTCACCAGCTCGGAGACCACCAGCACGACCGTCTCGGCGATCGGCGCGTCCGGGTCCACGCCGTGGTTGAGCAGCCGCGAGCGCACCCACCGACGGGCCCGGCCGACCTCGGCGGGGTCCGCCTGCACCGCCAGCTGTACCTGTAGAACCTGCACTGCTCCACCACCTGCACTCGCAGTTCGGCCATCGTCCCGGCCGGGCCTGATCGCCCGGCCTGCCCGGGCACTCACCGGGCCGCCGTCCGTCGGGCCACCGCCCATCGGGCCGCCGCACGTCACACCGGGTACGGCGCACCCGCGTCACCTCGTCCGTCGCGCACTGGCCGCGACACGAATACGCCTCAGGATGATTCGGCGGACCGGCGGCAGCAAGCGCTTCGGGCATATTCCAGCGATCGGGGGACAGGGCAGGGCATACTGTCCCGCTCACTCTGGCGAGCCTCGGACCGGCGATCGCCCGGCCCGGGCCGACCGGCCGAGGACGCAGAGGTGAACCTACCGCCGTCCGCCCCCGCCGCCGCACCCGCCACTCGCGAACCACCCGTGCAACATATGTCCAGCCGCCTTCGAACAGGTCCCGGACCGGGCGGCCGGATCGACGGCAGATCCCACGATCGACGATCCGAAGCCGGCTCCTCCGTTCTTCACGGATTCCCTCCACCGCCCGAACGGCGCGGGATACCGTGGGGCGGGTCAGCGGTCCGTACGGCAGGAGGGGTGGTGACCGATGGCCACCACCGACGGCGCCCCGCGCTGGGACGAACAGCTCCAGCGGCGCCTGGCCCGCGGCGAGGAGACCGCGCTGGGCGAGCTCTACGACCAACTCGCCCCGATGGTCCACGGGTTGGCGGGCCGGATACTCGCCGACCAGTCCGCCGCCGCCCAGCTCACCCGGGAGATATTCGCCCACGTCTGGGAGCACCCCGAGTCCTTCGACCCGGCCCGCGGCTCGCTCCGCTCCTGGCTCGGCGCACTGACCCACCGCCGGGCGGTGGACCGGCTGCGGGCCCGCCGCGCGGCCGAGGCCGGACCGGTCGGCCCCGGCGAGGACGGCGCCGCCGAGGAGGAGATCCGCACGGTGGCCACCGCCGCCCGGGTCCAGTACGTGGTCGCCTCCCTGCCGCAGCCGCTGCGTGAGACGATCGCGGAGTCGTACTACGACGGCCGCACCTACCAGGAGACCGCCCGCCGGCTCGGCATCAGCGAACAGACCGCCAAGCAGCGGATGCGGCTCGGCCTGGAACTGCTGGCCACCGAACTCGAAGAGGAACGCGCCCGCCACCGGGGCGCCCCGGCGCCCGGGAAACCCGACCGGGAACCCGACCGGAGGCACGGCGGGAAGCACGACGGGGCGGACGGCCGGACGGACGACCGGGGATGCGGCAGCGGAGAGCGGACGGAGGGCGGGGGGACGTGACGATCACCGACGATCAGCACGAGGCCCTGCGCTCCCTGCTCGGCGCCTGGGCCCTCGGCGCCGTCCCGCTCCCCGAGGCCGCCGAGCTGGAACAGCACCTCCGGGCCTGCCCGGACTGCGCCGCCGAGGCGGCCCGGCTGCGCGAGGCGGCCGGATGGCTCGGCGTCGACGAGCCCCTCGACCAGCCCGGCCCGCTGCGCCAGCAGGTGCTCGACTGGTGCCTCGCCCGGCGCCCGGCCGACCTGCCCGTCCCGGCCTGGGGCGCGCCCTACACCGCCGAGACCGCCAAGCTCGACGCACTGCTCCGCGACCTCGGCCCGGAGGAGTGGCAGGAGGTGGCCGAACTCCCGTGGCACGGCGGGACGGAGTACCTGCGGCCGGCCGAGGTGCTCTGCCACCTCGCCGCCGTGGACGGCTACCTGGCCGTCGCCCTCGGCCTGCCCGACCCCGTCCCGGGCGGCGCCGCACCGGCCGCCGCCCGGCGGGTGCCGCCGCAGGAGGCCGCCCCGCCGCTCCCCCGGGTGCCCGCGCAGGGCGGCCCGCGCTGGGCCGGGATCACCGAACGGACCGCCCGGCTGACCGCCGAGCAGGCCGGCCAGCCGCCGCAGCGGGTCCGCGCCCGGTGGCGCCGGCACTGCCACGAACTGGTCCGTTCCGCCGCGCTCGCCCCGCAGGGCAACACCCCGGTCGACTTCGGCTTCGCGACCGTCCCGCTCCGGGACGCCTTCGTCGACCGGGCCTTCGAGTGCTACGTGCACGGCGAGGACGTCGCCCGGGCCGTCGCCTACCCGTACGCCCCGCCGGCCCCGCAGCACCTGCGGCAGATGATCGACCTGGCCGTCCGGATGCTGCCGCCGGCGCTGGCCGGGCAGCGCGCGGCCCGGCCCGAACACGCCGGGGCGACGGCCGGCACGTCCGACGCGCGCCCGGAGGGGCGGGCCGACGGCGGGCGGACCGGCCGCCGGGTCCGGCTGGTGATCGACGGCCCGGCCGCCGGCGAGTGGCTGATACCGCTGGACGGCCCGGAGTACGGCCCGCCCGCGGGCGAGCCGGTGGCGTCCCTGGTGCTGGACGGGCTGGAGTTCTGCCAGCTGGCCGCCGCGCACCGCGATCCGGACCGGGTGCCGGTCGGCGAGCACGGCGACCGGGCCGCGATCCGCGAGGTGCTGCGCGCGACACCGCTGCTCTCCCGGCCCTAGGGCCGACCGGCCGACCGGCCGACGTCAGGCGGTCGGTCACGCGGTCAGCCGGTCAGGCATCAGGCATCAGGCATCAGGCGAAGACGACGGTGCGCGTCCCGTTCAGCAGCACCCGGCGCTCGCTGTGCCACTTCACCGCACGGGCCAGCGCCTGGCACTCGACGTCCCGGCCGAGCGCGACCAGCTGGTCCGGGGTGACGTCGTGGGTCACCCGGGCCACCTCCTGCTCGATGATCGGGCCCTCGTCGAGGTCGGCGGTGACGTAGTGCGCGGTGGCGCCGATCAGCTTCACGCCCCGGGCGTGCGCCTGGTGGTACGGCTTGGCGCCCTTGAAGCTCGGCAGGAAGGAGTGGTGGATGTTGATCACCTTGCCGGAGAGCTCGGTGCAGAGGCGGTCCGAGAGCACCTGCATGTAGCGGGCGAGCACGACCAGCTCGACGTCCTCCTTGGCGACCAGGTCCAGCAGCTGCTGCTCGGCGTCGTCCTTGGTGTCCCGGGTGACCGGGATGTGGTGGAACGGGATGCCGTAGCCCTCGGTGAGGTCCCGGAAGTCGGTGTGGTTGGAGACCACCGCGGCGATCTCCACCGGCAGCGCGCCGATCCGGGTGCGGAACAGCAGGTCGTTGAGGCAGTGCCCGAACTTGCTGACCATCAGGACGATCCGCAGCTTCTCGTCGCTGGGGTGGATCTGCCAGTCCATCCCGAACGAGGCGCCGATCGCGGCGAAGCTGGCCCGGAGCTTGTCGGCGGTCACCGGCTCGACAGCGGAGAAGTGCACCCGCATGAAGAACAGCCCGCTGTCCCCGTCACCGAACTGCTGGCTGTCGATGATGTTGCACCCGGTCATGAAGAGGTAGCTGGAGACCGCGTGGACGATGCCCTGCTTGTCGGGGCAGGACAGCGTGAGGACGTACTGGGCGCTGGCCGGCTGCTGTTCCACGGTGGTGGTATCCCGTCCTGAGGTCGTGCTGGCGTGAATGGTCCAGCGTTTCACACTCCGGGACGGGCCCGGCCCGGCTGCCCGCACTCCGGGACGGAGCCCGGGGCGGGCCGCCGGGGCCCGGTCTCAGACCTGGGTCAGGATCCGCAGCACGTCCAGCGAGCGCGGCGGGGCGTCCGGGTCCTCACCGTCGTTGACCGCCAGCTTGACGTGCGCCTCGCGGGCCGCCCGGACCGCCTCCGGCCAGCCGTGGTGCGCCAGGTATGCGGAGGCCGGGGCGTCCGCGCCGACCTGGTGCAGGATCCCCACCGCCCGCAGCACCGCGACGTCGACCAGCGCGGCCTCGGCGGAGTCCCGGAAGATCGTGCCGACGTACTTCTCCGCCGACCAGCGGTCCAGCCAGGTGTCCTCGACCAGCCGGTAGACGGCGTCGGTCACGTCGCCGTACCCCTCGCGGCCGGCCAGCCAGGTCCCCTGCTGGAACCCGGGGTCGGAGAGCATGTGCAGCGCCGAGCGCAGCCGGGCGCGCCAGCGCCACCAGGGCAGGTCGTTGAGCGACATGCCGCCCATCGTGCTGGAGCGGTGGCCCGGACGAGAAGGGTTTCGGGCAGACCGATACGAAGAATCTGTGCTGGCGGACATGGACAACGATCGTACGTTCCCTCACCGTTCGTACTCCACTCCCGATCTACACGCGTCCGTGCCCGGAGTTCTGTCGCCGTTTCCCGGCCGTTCGCTTTTAGGCCCTCTCGGCTTGCGGCGCCGGGGATTGGCTGGTGCCCGTGCGCAGTACGGCGCCCAGGGAGGGAAGACCGATGACCAGCCGAAGGGGCTCGTCCCAGGACATGCACCCGAACGCGGGACGGCGCCGCCGGCGCCCGATCGCTGCCGCCGCCACCGCCGCGGCGCTGCTCCCAACCCTCTTCTCGGCCTCCGCGTGCGGCGGACCGGCCGACGCCGCCACCGGCAGCGGCGACCTCACCGTGATGACGTGGGCCCCGTCCGGAACCGGCTCCGCCGACCGGCCCGGGATGACCGCGCTGGCCGAGGCGATCGGCCGGGACGTCAACGTCAAGGGCGGCCTCAACGGCCGCCGGCTCCGCGTGATCACCTGCAACGAGCACAACAGCTCCGACGGCGCCAAGGCCTGCGCGCAGCAGGCGGTGGACGCCAAGGCGGTCGCGGTGATCGGCTCCTACAGCCAGTACGGCGACGACTTCATGCCCACCCTGGAGCGGGCCGGCATCCCGCTGATCGGCGGCTACGGACTCTCCCAGCCGGAGTTCAGCAGCCCGCTCTCCTACCCCGTGGGCGGCGGCATGCCCGCCCTGATCGGCGGCAGCGGCCGCCAGCTGGTGGAGGCCGGCTGCAAGGCGGTCGCCCTGATCCGGCCGGACACCCCGGCCGGCGACAACCTGCTCGGGTACCTGGGCAACGCGCTCAAGCCCGCCGGCATCAAGCTGCTGGACGTCAAGGCCCCGGAGAAGTCCAACGACTACTCCCCGGCCGTCCGCAAGGCCGTCGGCGCCGACCAGGCGGGCAACTGCGTCACCAGCGCGCTGGGCGCCGAGCCGACCGGCAACCTGCTCGACGCCTTCCGCCGGACCGGCTCGAAGAACACCCGGATCGCCTCGGTGATCGGGAGCGTGCAGCAGTCGGTGGTGGACTCCACCGGCGGTGACACCGGGCCGCTGGCCGGGGCCTTCGTGACCGGGTGGTTCCCGCCGGAGTCGGCCAAGATCTGGGACGGGCTGCGTGCGGTGATCCGCGCCGACAGCGCCGCAGGCAAGACCATCGACGCCGCCGACCCCGGGGTGCAGACCACCTGGGTCGCCTACCAGGTGTTCCAGCAGGTCTCCGATCGGCTGACCGCGGCCGGCCGGCCGATCGGGAGCAAGACCGTCTCCTCGCTGCTGGACAGCGGCGAGCAGATCGACGTCGGTCTCACCCCGCCGCTGAACTGGGGCACCACCAACATGCTGCCGAGCACCGAGTCGCCCCGGCTGGTGAACACCTGGGTCACCTACCAGGTGGTCAAGGGCGGGCAGATGACCCTCCAGCGGCCCGGCTTCGTCGACGTGCGCTGGGTCCTCACCGGGGGCAAGCCGCCGGCCTGACGCACCCCGACCGCCGCCGCGCCGGAGGGCCCGACCGACAGGTCCGGGCCCTCCGGCGTACCCGGGCACCCCGGTCCCCGCCCCGACCGCCGCCCCGACCGCCGCCCCGGCCCACCGTCCGGCCGGCCGCCGCCGCGCCCCCGGCCGTCGGCCCGGAGCTCGCCTCAGAGGTCGCCGTCGGTGCGGGTGGGCAGGCCGGTCTGGCCGGCGATGGCGTTCCAGAGCCCGGACGCCTGCTTCTTGGCGTTGGTGGCCGTCCCGCTGGCCTGCACGGCGTTCTTGTAGTGCTGGTTGTCGGTCTTCTTCGGCTCGCAGCCGCCCTGCGCGTCCCCGGCCCAGGCCGCGTACTCGTCGTCCGCGCTCGCCGAGGCCGTCCAGGCCGCGTTGAGCTGCTCGACCAGCTGCTGCCCGGAGGGCAGCTTGTCCGTCTTCAGCGTGGCCAGCTTGGTCTGCAGCTCCCGGCGCTGGCCCGCGGCGGCGGTGAGCGCCTGCTGCGACTCGGGCAGCTTCTCGCACTTCTGCACCGAGCCGACCGCGCCGACCACCGCCTGGCGGCTGTCGTTGGCGGTGCCCAGCAGGTCGGAGAGCGCCTGCGCCTGGGCCTTGACCTCGGGGCTGACGGTGGCCGTCGACGCGCCCGCGGTCGGGGTGGCGGCGGGCGTGCCGCTGCCGGTCACCGCGGCAGGAGCGGCCTTCGGCTCCTGGCCGTCCGGCTCGTCCTTGTCCATCAGCACGGCGACCAGCACCGCCGCCGCCAGGCAGCCGGCCACCACGCCGCCGACGACCAGCTTGGTGGACGAACGCCCGCCGCGGCCGCCCCGGCCCGCCGGGACCGCCTGGGTCGGGTACTCCTGCCCCGGGTACTCCTGGGCGGCCGGCGGGTAGCCCTGGTAGCCCTGCTCGGGCGGGCGGAAGGCCTGCGTGGGCTGGGCCGTGAAACCGGGCTGGGCGGCCGGGTGGCCACCGCCCTGCGGCTGCGGGCCGCCGGCCGGGTACGGCGGCAGGTACTGGGTCGCCGGCGCCGGGTCGGCCTGCGGCGCGCCGGGGTAGCCGGGCTGCGGTGCACCGCCCCAGGTGCCCTGCTGGGCCGGGATGGCCTGGGTCGGCAGCGCGCTGTCACCGAGGTACTCCGGCTGCCCGGAGGGCTGGGCCGGCGGCTGCACCGGCTGCGGGTGACCCGCCTGCGGGTGACCCGCAGGCGGGCCCGGCTGCACCGGGGGCTGCCCCTGCGGCTGCCCCTGCTGCTGGCCGGGCTCCGGGCGGAACAGGTCGTCCAGGTTGAAGTCACCCGAGTTGGGGTACGAGCGGCGCTGGCTCAACGCGATTCCTCACCTGTGCACGACCGCGCGCTGACGGCGGACCACATCTCGTCGGTTCTTGGGAGCATCACAGTTCCTTGGACGTCGCGCCCACGCTACCGGTTCGACGAACCGGCCGACCACGTGGGCGGTCCATCCCTCACCGACCCTGCACGCGCCCCGCCGACCCCCCGCTCAGGCGGCCTCCGCCTCGGCGCGGGCCTGGAACTCGCGGACCACCCGCTGCTCCCGGAACGGCTCCAGCCTGCGCCGGAACTCGTCCAGGTACTCCACGCCCCGGTTGGACCGCAGCCCGCTCAGCAGCCGGACCGCCTGGGCCCCGGTCTCGCAGGCCCGCTCGACGTCCCGCTGCTGGAGCTGCGCCGTCGCCAGCAGCACGAGGTCCACCGCGCGGCGCCGGACCCGGGTCGGCGGGTGCAGGTCGAGCGCCCGGCGGGCGTAGTGCTCGGCCTGGCCGGCCTGTTCGAGGTCCCGGTGGCAGTGGGCCAGTTCGTCCGCGAGGTAGGCGTCGTCGAAGTGGACGATCCAGTCCGGGTCGTCCTCCGGGCGGCGCTTCTCCATCATCTCCAGCGCCTTGGCGGCCACCGCCTCGCAGGCCCGGGCGTCGCCGAGCAGCGCGTGCCCGCGCGCCTCGGCCGCGTAGAACATCGCCATCGCCGTCGGGGTGGCCACCGAACGGGCGCCCTCCTGCGCGGCGCGGGCGAGCTGGGCGATCTCCCGCGGGTTGCCGAGGGTCGCCGCCAGGTGGCTCATCGACGCCGCCAGCACGTACCCGCCGTAGCCGCGGTCGTCGGCGGCCTGGGCCAGCCGCAGCGCCTGGATGTAGTACCGCTGCGCCAGGCCCGGTTGACCGGTGTCCACCGCCATGTAGCCGGCCAGCTCCGTCAGCCGTGCCACGGCCGCGAAGAGTTGACGTCCGATCTCCTCGCGGTAGGCGCCGCCGAGCAGCCCGGAGACCACGCTGTTGAGGTAGTGCACCACCACGGGGCGGACGTGCCCGCTGCCGAACCGGTGGTCCAGGTCGACCAGCATCGCGGTGGTCGCCTTGATGGCCGCGACGTCGGTCGGGCCGACCCGCGTGCCGCCGGTCCGCGCCACCACCGGGTCGGGCGGCGTGATCAGCCAGTCCCGGCTGGGCTCGACCAGGGCGGAGGCCGCCACCGTCGCCCCGGTCAGGAAGTCCCGGCGGCCGACGTCGCTGCGCCACAGCTCGCAGACCTGCTCCAGTGCGGCGCCCAGTGTCGGCGCGAACTGCAGCCCGATCCCGGAGCTGAGGTTCTTGCCGTCGGCCATGCCGATCTCCTCGACCGACACGCTCCGCCCCAGCTTGCGGCCGAGCGCCTCGGCGATCACCGCCGGTGCCTGCCCGCGCGGTTGCTGGCCGCGGAGCCAGCGCGCGACGGAGGTCTTGTCGTACCGCAGGTCCAGACCGTGCTCGGCCCCGCAGAGGTTGACCCTCCGTGCCAGACCGGCGTTGGAGCAGCTGGCCTCCTGGATCAGCTGCTGCAGACGCTCGTTGGGCTGTCGTGCGACAAGTGGTCTCGCGGCCATTGGCTTCGCCTCCCCACACCCTCCGGTCCGGCCGGCGGGCGACGCTTTCTGCTGATCTCTGTTGCCGACTGTCCGACCGTCCAAGGAATCTGACACCAGGTTAGCGATCAGCAACGCCAGCGGGATACCCACGGTGACGATCCCCACCCCCCGCGCGCCCGGGATAATGCTCCCGTGCGCCCCCACTGCGCCCACCTCGCCTCCCCCCGGCGCTCTCCAACACGGTTCGCCTCACCGGTTCGGGTGAATTGACGCCGCGCGGCGGACCGTCCGGCACCGGACCGTAACCAGCCTCACGCACGGTAGTTGAGCAGCCCGTGGAAGACATCCCCGACTCCCCCGACCAGGGCGGCAACGCCGGACTGCCCCCGCTGCTCATCGAAGCCGTCGGCTACGCCGAGAACCGTCACTGGGAGGTCGCCCCGGGCGCCTGGCTGATCGACGGTGACGGCCCGGCCCGCTGCTCCTGCGCGGAGCCGCGCTGCCCGCTGCCCGGCGCCCATCCGGTCGACTCGGACTGGGCGCGCAAGGCGAGCGCCGGGCCGGGGGCGGTGCGGCGCTGGTGGACGGAGCGCCCGGAGTCGTCGATCCTGCTGCCGACCGGGCGGTCCTTCGACGTGCTGGACGTGCCGGAGGTGGCGGGCTGCCTGGCGCTGGCCCGGATGGAGCGGATGGGCCTCCAGCTCGGCCCGGTGGTCGTCGCCCCGGCCGCGTCGGGCCGGTCGGGTCGGCGGTTGCACTTCCTGGTCCTGCCCGGCGTCGCGGCCAAGCTGCCGGAGATGCTCCGCAAACTCGGCTGGCCGCCCGGCCGGCTGGACCTGGTGGCCCGCGGCGAGGGCGACTGGACGGTGGCCCCGCCGTCCCGGGTCGGTCCGACCGGGTTCGCCCAGTGGGCCCGCTCACCCTCCGCGCTCAACCGCTGGCTGCCGGACGCCGCCGAGCTGATCAGCCCGCTGGCGTACGCGTGCGGACGCGAGGCCCCCTCGCTGCCGGACCGCTCCGCCCAGCCGGCGGCGGTCCGCTGATCCGGCCCGGTCCGCGGTGCCGGCCCGCCGTGCCGAACCTCCGGGCCGGGCCGCTGAGCCGCTCGGCCGAGTCCTCGGCCGGCCGCCCCTGAACGGCCGCCCTACGCCTATCGGGTGAGGGCGCGCAGTGCGCGAGACCCCGCGCGCGAGTGACGGGCCTTGTCTCCCACCGGAGACGGGGCCCGTCATACCCATGTCCGGATAAGGCTTCCGTGTACCCGCTGGTCAACGGGCGAAGCCGCTCGTACGAGTGACAACGCTCAAGGATTGCCATGATCGGCCGAGGGGAGGAATTCCAGCGTGAGGGGCCGCCGGAAGGGTCGCTCGGACGGGGAAGCCGGGCGAGGCGGGACGGGAGGGACGGAGGGGAACGGGAGGGAGGGCGGGGGCCGTGTCACCGGCCGGGTTCGGGGAGGCCGGTGGCACGGGGACAGGGAGGGACGGGGAGGGGCGAGCAGGGCCCGGTGCACGGGGCACCGGGCCCTGTCGGCCGTCCCGGCGCCGGGGCCCCGTCAGGACTGCGCGGTCGAGGCCGTCCGACCGGGGGCCACCCCGTCGGGGCCGCACGACCAGGGCCGCACGGCCAAGGCGCCGCACGACCAGGGCTGCGCGACCAGGGCCGCACGACCAGTGCTGCGTGATCAGTGCTACGTGATCAGGGCTGTGCGACGAACACGTGCGCCGCGATCTCCTTGCCCAGCTCCGCCGCGTTCTCGCCGGTGCCCACCAGCACCCCGCCGACCCCGGCGGTGACCCGCACCGTCGAGCCCGGCCGGACGCCGGCCCGGCGCAGCGTGCGCATGAGTTCGCCGTCCGTCTGGAGCGGCTCGCCGATCCGGCGGACGACCACGCTGGCCCCGTCCTCCCCGGGCTTCACCGAGTCCAGCGGGACGAGCCCGGCGTCGAAGCCCTCGCCCTCGGCCTTGGCGTCGCCCAGCTCGTCCAGGCCCGGGATCGGGTTGCCGTACGGGGACTGGGTGGGGTGGCCGAGCATGGCGAGCACCTTGCGCTCGACCGTCTCGCTCATCACGTGCTCCCAGCGGCAGGCCTCCTCGTGCACCTGCTCCCACTCCAGGCCGATCACGTCGACCAGCAGGCACTCGGCGATGCGGTGCTTGCGCATCACGCGCACCGCGAGCCGGCGCCCCTCCTCGGTGAGTTCGAGGTGACGGTCGCCCGCGACCTGGAGCAGTCCGTCGCGCTCCATCCGGCCGACCGTCTGGCTGACGGTGGGGCCGCTCTGCTCCAGGCGCTCGGCGATCCGGGCGCGCATCGGGGTGATGCCCTCCTCCTCCAGTTCCAGGATGGTGCGAAGGTACATCTCAGTGGTGTCGATCAGCCCAGACATCGCCGCTGGCTCCGTTCTTCGGTGTCCTCACCGCCAATTCTGACGTACCGCACGGACAACCGGGCCCGCGCAAGGCTCCGGGCGCGGGTTTTCGTCGCTGTTGACAGCGGCACCGGTGAGGCAGCACGGTGCTCGCCGTAGCTTTCTCCACCGGCGGTCTGGACCACCAGGGCCGCCCCACCCGGCCGGGTCCCCCACCGGCAGAGAGCGAAGGCAGCAGATGAGCGACCTGGTCGGCCGGTACTTCGACGCCGCGATCACCCACCTCCAGCGGGTCCGGGCCGAGGAGGCGGACGGCATCGAGGCGGCCGCCGCACTGCTGGCCGAGGCGATCTCCGAGGGGCGCAGAATCTTCACCTTCGGCGCGGGCCACTCCTCGCTGGCGGCCCAGGACGTGGTCTACCGGGCCGGCGGGCTGGTCCCCTTCAACCTCCTGGAGGTCCCCGGGATGGCCGGGGTGACGGTGATGCCCGCACCGCTCTCCAGCGCGCTGGAGCGGGTCTCCGGGCTGGCCACCACCACGCTGGACCTGACCCCCGCCACCGCCGGTGACCTGCTCTTCGTGATCTCGCTGTCCGGCCGCCAGGTGATGCCGGTCGAGCTGGCGCAGCACGCCCGCGGCCGGGGCCTGCGGGTGATCGGGGTCACCTCGCTCGCCTACCCCGGGGAGGTCCCCTCGGCGCACCCGTCCGGCACCTACCTGAAGGACCACTGCGACGTCGTCCTCGACAACAAGATCGCGGTGGGCGACGGCGAGCTGACCCACCCGGGCGCCGAGACCACCTTCGGCCCGGTCTCCACCATCGTCACCAGTGCCCTGATGCAGGCCGTGGTCGCGTCGGCGGTCGGCCGGCTGGCCGACGCGGCGGCGGCCGGCGACGGCGCGGCGCCGCCGCTGTTCCGCTCCGGCAACGTGCCCGGCGGCACCGAGTGGAACGCCAAGCAGATGGCCGACAACACCGACCGGATCTTCTACACCTACTGAGCCCGGGGCCCCGGTCCTCGTGCCCCGGCCGCCCCTCCGGGGGGATGAAGCGCGGCCGCGGACGCGGGCGCGGAGCGCGGGTGCGGGCGCCCGGGCCGGGCGTCCCGCGGCGGCGCCGCCGGGCCGGGCACCGATATACGGGACAAACTCCGGCGGTTTCCCGGCCAAAGCGGACGGACCGGGGGCGGCCGAGGCGTACCGGGCCGCCCGCCGGGGCAGGACAGCGTGCGACCGGAGCGACTGGTGGGGGCCGAGGATGGCGTCGGGTGCGGGTCCAATGGGCTGGGTGCGGGAGCGCGAGCTGCTGCCCGAACTGTTCTGGGCCGCCGACTCGGCCTCCCAGCAGGGGCAGCGGCGGGCCGTCCGGCTCTCCGCCTGGGAGCTGGTGCTGCTGGTCTCCGCCGCCGCGGCCGGCTCCGCCGACGGCGGTCTCTGGGCCTGGTTCGCGGCCGCCGCCTACCTCGGCGCGATCTGTCTCGCCGTGGTGATCAGCCGGCAGAACCCGCAGGGCCTCTGGTACGAGGGCCGGGCCGCCGCCGAGTCGGTGAAGACCCTCGCCTGGAAGTTCGCCGTCCGCGCCGACGCCTTCCAGCCGCCGCCGCGCAGCCTGCCGGACGCCGAGGGCCTCTACGGCTTCCAGCTGGGCCGGGTGCTGAACGCCTTCCGGGGCAGCCGCGCGGTCGGTGCCGGCCTCGGCACCCGGCCCGCCGACACCCAGATCACCGAGGCGATGCGCGGGCTGCGGGCCCAGCCGCTGGCGGTCCGCCGGGACGTCTACCTGCGCGAGCGGATCCGGGTGCAGCACGACTGGTACCGGTCGAAGGCGCGCTACTGCGCCCGGGCCGGCTTCTGGACCGGCGTGCTGGGCGTGGTGCTGCCGCTGCTCGGCCTGGTGCTGGCGGCGCTGCGGGCGATGGGCGAGTTCTCCTACGACGCGCTCGGCACCGTCTCGGCCGTCGCCGCCTCGGTCGCCGCCTGGGCGCAGTTGCGCCAGTACCGGCCGCTGGCCGCCGCGTACGGCCTGGCCGCCCACGAGCTGGAGCTGATCAGCAGTCAGCTCACGCGCCTGGACGTCGGTTCGGCCGATGCCGAGGAGCTCTGGGCCCGGCTGGCCCGGGACGCCGAGGACGCCGTGTCCCGCGAGCACACGACCTGGCAGGCCCGCCGCGAGGTCCGCGGCACGACCGACCGGGACCACTGACCGGGCCGCCGGCCGGGCCCCGACCGGGCCCGCCGGGCGGATCCACCGACCGGGCGCACCGGCCGAACGGCCGGGCCCCGAGAGCCGAGGAGGTCGCACGTGGCGCTACGGATGGTCAAGGCGGCGGACGGCCGCGCACTGGCGGTCGACACCCACGGCGACCCGCGCGGCCGCCCGGTGTTCCTGCTGCACGGCATGCCCGGCAGCCGGGTCGGCCCGCACCCGCGCAGCACCGTCCTGTACCGGCTCGGCGTCCGGCTGGTCTCCTTCGACCGGCCCGGCTACGGCGACTCCACCCGGCTGCCCGGCCGCCGGGTGGCCGCCGCGGCCGCGGACGTCCGGACCATCGCGGACGACCTCGGCATCGACGCCTTCGCGGTGCTCGGGCGCTCCGGGGGCGGGCCGCACGCGCTGGCCTGCGCGGCGCTGCTGCCCGGGCGGGTCACCCGGGCCGCCGTCCTGGTCGGCCTGGCGCCCCGGGACGCCGCCGGCCTCGACTGGTACGGCGGGATGACGCCGTCCAACGTCCGGGCGTACCGGGAGGCCGAGCGCGGGCACGACCGGATCGCGGCCGGCATGCTGTTCCGCTCGCAGCAGATCAGGGCCGACCCGGTCAGCCTGCTCAAGGGCCTGCGGCCCGAACTCCCGCCCACCGACCGGGAGGTGGTGGCCGACACCGGGCTGCGGCGGATGCTGCAGAGCAACTACCGGGAGGCGTTCCGGCACGGCGCCGACGGCTGGATCGACGACGTGCTGGCGTTCACCGCCGGCTGGGGCTTCGACGTCGGGGACGTCGCCGTGCCGACCTGGCTCTGGCACGGCGCCGACGACCAGTTCTCCCCCGTCGACCACTCCCGCTGGCTGGCCGACCACATCCCGGGCGCCGAGCTGTTCCTGGAGCCCGGTGCCGCCCACTTCGGCGCCTTCCGGGTGATGGCCACCGCCCTGAGCTGGGCGGCGGCGGGCTAGCGGCCGACCGGGGTGCCCGGGCCGACCGGGGTGACGGGGGCGGCGCCGGCCAGGACGGCGAGGACGTTGTCGACCGCGAGGCCGCCCATCGCCTGCCGGGTGCGGACGGTGGCACTGCCGAGGTGCGGGGCGAGCACGGCGCGTTCCTGGGCGAGCAGCGCGGGCGGGACGGCCGGCTCGTGCTCGAAGTTGTCGACGGCGGCGGCGAACAGCGCCCCGGAGTCCAGGGCGGCGGCGAGCGCCTCCTCGTCGACGACGCCGGCGGTCATCGACACCACCACCGCGCCGGGCGGCAGCAGGGCCAGCCGGCGGGCGTCCAGCAGGTGCCGGGTGGCGTCGCTGAGCGGGCAGGTGACCACCAGCACGGTGGAGGCCGCGAGCAGGTCGTCCAGCGGCAGCCACTCGGCGCCCTCGGCCTGCTCGGGCGGCAGCGGGCGGCGGTTGTGGTAGCCGACCGGCATGTCGAACGCACGGGCCCGGCGGGCGACCGCCTGCCCGATCCGGCCCATGCCGAGGACGCCCAGCGGGGTGCCGGCCAGCTCCAGGCCGAGCATGAAGTTGGGCGCCCAGGCCCACGGGCCGCCGGAGCGCAGCAGGCGTTCGCCCTCGCCGAGCCGGCGGGTGGCGGCCAGCAGCAGCGCCCACGCCATGTCGGCGGTGGCGGCGGTGAGCACGCCGGGGGTGTTGGTCACCAGGACGCCGCGCGCGGCGCAGGCGGCGAGGTCGACGTTGTGGTGCCCGACCGCGTGGTTGGCCACGATCCGCAGGCCGGGGCCTGCCGCGTCGAGGAGTTCGGCGTCCACCACGTCGTCCAGGGTGGTGATCACGGCGGTCCGGCCGCGGACGGCGGCCAGCAACTCGGCGCGCGGCAGCGGCAGGTCGGAGTCGTGCACGGTGGCCGCGTGGTGCGCGGTGAGCCGTTCGACGACGCCGGGTGCGAGGCGGCGGGTGACCAGGACCGGGGGCAGCTCGTTCATCAGGCCCGAAGCATACGCGGCGGGTGCGTACGCGGCATGCGGCAGCCCGGACGGCTGCGGCACGCCGCGTACGGCGGGCACGCCGGGCACGGCACGCCGCGTACGGCGGGCGCCCCCGGCCCCGGTGGGCCGGTCAGACCGGCTGCGGTTCGAGGTCGCGGTTGATCCGCTTCCAGCCCCGGACGGCGACGGTGTTGGGGTGCTCCTCGCCGAACTGGCGGATCAGCTCGGCGATGGCGCGCGCCCGGAGTTCGGCGGCCTGGGTGTGCCGGCCGGCCACCCGCAGGGTGACCGCCAGGTTGGCCTCGCAGGCCACGGCGTCGGGGTGGCGCGCCGAGTAGCGGTTGCAGAGGCCCTCGTGCGCGGCGCGGCCGAGTTCCTCGGCGAGGTCGGTCCGGCCGTCGTCGCCGTGGGCGTTGGCCAGGTTGATCATCGCGATCAGGGTGTACGGGTGGTCCGGTCCGACCGAGCGGGTGAGGCCGTCCACGGTGGCCGTGCCGCGCGCGATCGCTCCCGGGACGTCCCCGCTGCCGCGCAGGTAGATGCCCAGGTTGTTGGCGCAGGCGAGGGAGAACGGGTGCTCGTCGCCGAACAGCCGCCGGTGGCCCTCGTAGACGGTGGCGCACAGGTCGCGGGCGGCCTCCTTGTCACCGGACGCGCTGTGGTCGGCGGCCAGGTTGAGCGCGCAGGCCAGCGCGTCGGGCGCGTCGGCGCCGTACCGCTCCAGGTAGCGCTCGTAGGTCTCCTTGGTGATCCGGCGGGCCTCGGCGAGCTGCCCGATCCGGCGCAGCGAGACGGCCAGTGACTTGGCGTTGCGCAGGTTCTCCGGGAGGTCCGGGTCGAGGACGTCGCCGAGGTCCTCGGTGACTTCCTGGAGGAGTTCCACCGAGCCCCGGTAGTCGCCCAGTTCGCGCAGGTCGCGGGCGAGGTTGGACTTGGTGGAGAGGGTGTACGGGTGGCGCGGGCCGAGTACCGCGGTGCGGCGGTCCAGCGTCTCCTGGTCGAGTTCGCGGGCGGCCTCGCTGTCGCCGACCAGCCGGTAGTCGATCGCCAGGTTGTTCGCCATGGAGAGCGTGCGGGGGTTGTCGTCGCCGAACAACTCCCGGAACTGGTCGAGGATTTCGCGATCCAGGTCGAGTGCGGCCTGGAAGCGGCCGAGCGCCCGCCGGTCGGCGCCGAGCGAGCCGGCCGTCATCAGGGTGTACGGGTGGTGCTCGCCGAGCAGCGCCCGCTGGCGCTCCAGGGTGGCCTCGTCCAGGGCCAGCGCCTCGGCGTAGTTGCCTTGGGAGCGCAGCACGTTGGCGAGCTGGAAGCGCAGCAGCAGGGTCTGCCGGTCGTCCTCGCCGAGCTTCCTGGTCCACTCCTCGTCCAGGGCGTGGCCGAGGTCCCGGGCCCGGTCGAGCTCTCCGCGCTTCCACAGGTAGCGGACGCGGTCGATGAGCAGCTGGCGGGTGTCGGCCTCGTCGCAGTTGTGCGCCTTGGACGGCGACAGGTGCGGCCAGATCTCGTCGAAGGCAGGCCAGTTGGCCGGGTCGTCGGTGTCGCCGAGGGAGGGCCGGGCGCCGGTGAGGATGCGGTGCACCTCGTGGACGGCGACCTCCTGCTCGTCGTCGGTCATCTCGGCCCGGATGACGGCCTGGACCAGCCGGTGCACCTGGAAGCTGTTGGTGCCGGCGTCGACCTTGGCCAGCGCGTACCGGCCGATCGCCTGGATCACCTTGCCGAGCATGAACTTGTCGCTCAGGTCCGCGTCGTACTGGACGAGGGCGCGGATCATCTGGTCGCTGTAGAACAGGTTCATCGAGATCGGCTCGGGTGCGAAGAACGCGCAGAGCTGGAGCAGCCGGACGGCCGCCGGGGACTGCTCGCGGAGCCGGGCGATCGAGACGTTCCAGGTGGCGCCGACCGGGGTCGGGTAGTCGGCCGGGCGGGTTCCGGCCAGGGCGCGGGCCGCCTCGGCCTGCAGCTGGGCGACGTAGGTGTCGACCGGGGTGCCGGTGGTGTCCAGCCAGGCGGCGGCGACCTCGACGGCCAGCGGCAGGTCGCCGACCGCCTCGGCGACCCGGTCGGCGTCCGGCCGGGAGAGGCCGCGGGCGCGCCGGCAGAGGTGCTCGACGCTCTCGCCGCGGGTGAAGACGTCCACCTCCAGGGCCTCGGCGTGCCCGGACCAGGCCTGGTTGCGGGAGGTGACCAGGATGTGGCCGGACCCTCCGGGGAAGAACCGGCGGATCTCGGCCGGCTCGTCGGCGTTGTCGAAGATCAGCAGCCAGCGCGAGGTGGGCACGCCGCGCCGGAGCGCCTCCCGGGCGGCCTCGGCGGCCTCGGTCACCGAGTCGCCGACCCGCAGGCCGAGCCGGCGGGCGAGGTCGGCCAGCGCGGGCGCGACCAGCTCGGTCTGCTCGGCGTCGATCCACCAGACCAGGTCGTAGTCGGACATGAAGCGGTGCGCGTACTCCAGCGCGACCTGGGTCTTGCCGACGCCGCCGAGCCCGTACAGGGTCTGCGGGGTGGGGAGCACGGCCGCCATGCCGCCGCGCAGCTGGTTGCGCAGCTGCTCCAGGACGGCGGAGCGCCCGGTGAAGGAGGGGTTGCGCGGCGGGACGTCCCAGACCTGCGGCTTGCTGCCGGGGAACCGGGGGCCGCCGGCCGGGCTCTCGGCGAGCGCGACGTCGCCGCGGCCGAGCGCGCGCAGCAGGGTCTGCACCGACTGGGCCTCGTCACGGCCGACCAGGTCGACCGGGTTGCGGTTGGAGAACGGCGCGGTCAGCCGGACGTCGCCGACCCGGACCGGGACCAGCTGGCGCCGGGTGCCGGACGGGTCGGAGCTGACCACCGACTCCCAGAGCGCGCGGGCCTGCGGCGAGCGCTGGTAGGCGGGCGAGAGGACGGCGACGGTCCGGTAGGCGGCGTCGATCCCGCGCTCGGTGTCCTGGCGCGGGTCGGTGCCGGCGCTGAGGTCGCGGGGCAGCACCCGGAAGCCGGCCCGGGTGAGCACCGACTCGATCCAGTCCGCCCACATCCGGTCCTCGGGGACGTAGGAGAGGTAGAGGTCGGCCGGGACGGACGGGCGGCGGCGGGTGAAGGCGTCCACGTAGCGGAGCCGGATCTCCTCGTCGACCGTCGGCAGCGAGCCGACCCGGCCCTCGGTGATCGCCGAGGTGAGCCGCTCGCAGGCGGCCAGCATCGAGGTCTGGGTGCCGCCCTGGTCGCCGAAGGTGGCGAGGATCTCCTCGTAGGCGTAGAAGGGCCGGTAGGGGATCTCCACCGAGCCCCAGTAGTGGGCGAGTTCGTCGCCGTCGAGGCCGGCGGGCAGGCCGTCGAAGCGGATCCGGGCGAGCGCCCGGCCGGCGTCGGCCTTCTCCTTCTCGCCCTCGTCGATCCGCATCGGCACCGGCAGGATGCGGATGCCGCGCTCGCGGTAGCGGTCGTGGATGTGCTGGGCGATCCGGGAGGCGCCGTCGATGGACTGGTCGCTGAGGGTGAAGCAGACGACGAGGTCGTCGGGCATCTGGACGGTGCAGATCTCGGCGATGTCCGAGAGGCCGGTCCGGGAGTCGATCAGCACGTAGTCGTAGTGCTTGCTCATGTCGGCGCGCAGGGCGTCGAAGAACTGCCCGCCGTCGAAACGGTCGTAGAAGATGTCCCAGTCGAGGTGGGTGACGGCCTCGGAGTAGTCCCGGTTGAACTGGCCGGCGGAGAGGAAGTCCAGGCTGCCGCCGAGCGGGAACAGCGGCCAGGAGAGCGAGAGCGCGTGCGGGTGCACCCGGGCGAAGTCCAGGTGCCAGCCCTCGGCGTGCTCGACCGGGCGGAGCGCCTCCTCCCGGTACTCGGCGATCAGGTCCATCATGCCCGTGGTCCCGGCGAGGGCGGCCTGGTCGAGGAAGGGGTGGAAGAACTTGGCCAGGCCCGGCGCCTCCAGGTCCCAGTCCACGGTGAGCACCCGGAAGCCGTTGGCGGCCAGGATCCACGCGGTGTTGGCGAGCGCCATGGTGCGGCCGGTGCCGCCCTTGTACGAGTAGAAGGTGATGATCCGGCCGTGCCGGTCCCGCTCCGCCTCGCGCTGGGCGGCGAGTTCCTCGGCGGTGAGCCCGCCGATGCGGAGGTTCCTGGTGCGGTTCTCGCTCATGTGGTTCCTCCCCCGGGCGTCCCGTCGTCCGGGCGGTCGCCTCTCTGGCGTACTGGGTGGTCGTCGTGACCGAAGGGGTCGTCCGGTTCGGAGGGGTCCCCGCCGTACCGGTCCGGGCCGGCCCGTCCGCCCTGCGGCCGGAAGGCGCCGCGCAGGCTCGGGCGGGGGGCCGGCGGCTCGTCCGGTTCGGTCCTGGTGCGCCCCTCGAAGGCGTACTTGGCTTTCATCGCGGCTCTCGGCAGCGCGTCGTCGAACTCCTCCAGGCTGGCCAGTCCGGGGGTGCCGCCGATCACGCCGAGGAAGCTGGGGCGGGCCGCCCGGTGGGTCAGCCGCAGTACCTGGTCGGCGAGTTCGGCCATCTCGCGGTGGCGCTCGACGCAGTCCGGGTCGTCCGCGTTCCACGGCTCCAGCACGCTCACCCAGGCCGAGTCGGAGCGGTCGAACCGCCGTACCAGCTCGCGGCGCCGCTCGTCGCAGAGGGCCCAGCGGTCGAGCAGCAGCAGGCCGGGGGCGGTGGGCTCGCCGCCGCCGAGCAGCTCCTCCGCCTCGTCGTCGAACTCGTGCACGGTCGGCTGGAACCCCAACTGCCGGGCCAGGCGGACCGCGTGCTCGGCGAGCGGGCGGTTGGCGGCCGGCCGGTAGGGGTGCCAGTCGGTGCGGCGGGTGCCGTAGTAGTCCGGGTTGCGGTCGGCCGGCACCTCGCCCTGGTGGTACGAGAGGACGGAGATCCGCAGCCGCTTGGTCGGTGCGGCGACGTCGAAGGCGCTCGGCTGGGCGTTGAAGTCGAGCCGCCGCCCGACCGGGATGACCGTCTCCTCGGCCACCTCGACGATCCGCGCGGCCAGCCGGTGCACGGCCAGCTCGTACGCGGAGCGGAAGTAGCTGAGCTTCATCAGCGCGTACAGTCCCTCGGCGGCGTAGTCGGGGCCGAAACTGGCGTGGTTGAACTGGAGTTCGCTCGCCACCTTGGGCAGCTTGTAGCGGCTCATCGGCGCCCAGAGCACCGGGACGATGCCGCTGGTCCGCTCGGAGTCGATGGTCGCCGGGTAGACCGGGCGGCGGGTGAAGGCGTGCCACTCCTGGCCGCACGGGATGCTGTTGAAGTAACGCGGCGAGTACAGCGGCACGAACACCCGGCAGCTGGCCAGCTCCTCGGAGAGCCGCTCGGCCCAGAGTTCGCCCTGGTGCATGGACTCGTCCATGAAGCCGACCGGCACCCCGGCCGGGACGGTGGTGAGTTGGAGGACCGCCTCGCAGAGGTCCCGGTAGAGCTGGCGCACCCAGTGGTTGGGGTCGCCGGCGCCGCGTGCCCCCGCCTTCGGGGTGTGGGCGTAGCTGAGGAAGAAGTAGGGCCGGGCCGCGTCCTCGTCCCAGCCGTGGTCGTTCACACGCGCCTCCCCCTGGCCCCCCGGCAACCTCTTTCCCGCGCGTCCCCGTTCGCGGGGCTTCAGTGTAGGAACGACCCGGGGGGCATGGGAATAGCACGTGGGGGCACGCGGATTGACATGACCGAAACGACCGGGGGCGCACGGTCGCACGCACGCGCGGGCGGTAGCCCCCCGCGGACCGGGCCCGCCGCGCCGGCCGCGGGTTAACGCGTTGCCCCCGCCCCGGTCCGCGCCTACGCTCGACGGAACGCGTCGAGGGAGACGAGTACCCCCGGGTCACCGTGAGCAGAGAGAGCCGCCGACAGCTGGGAAGGCGGCCTCGCGCCCCGGGGGGAAGACACTCCTGAGTGCGGGGAGGCAATGCCCCGCCGGCCGGCCCCCGTCACCGGGCCCGAACGAGGCCGGCGCCCTTCCGGGGCGCCGGCGAAAGTGCGGTGGCACCGCGAGTCGCCCCTTCTCGCCCGCACTCCCAAGGGATCACGGCAACGCCCCCGGAGGGCTGCGATGATCCACCCGACGACCCGCGTCCTGGCTGCGGAACTACCGAACCACGTAGGCGAATCCGTCGAAGTCAGCGGCTGGCTGCACCGCCGCCGCGGACTCAAGTCCGTCACCTTCCTGATCCTCCGGGACCGCTCCGGCCTCGCCCAGGTCGTGGCCGCCGGGAGCGGCGCCGACTTCCCCGAGGAGACCGTCCTGCGGGTCCGGGGGAAGGTCACGGCCAACCCCCAGGCGCCCGACGGCGTCGAGCTCACCGAGCCGGAGGTCGAGGTGCTGTCCGGCCTCGCCGAGCCCCCGCCGTTCAGCCTGTTCCGGCCGACGGTGCCGGCCGCGCTGCCCGTCGTCCTGGACCACGCGCCGGTGGCCCTGCGGCACCCGCGGCTGAGCGCCGTCCACCGGATCTCGGCCGCCTCGGTGGCCGGCTTCCGCTCGGCCCTGGACGGCCTCGGCTTCACCGAGATCCGGACGCCGAAGGTGGTCTCCTCGGCCACCGAGTCCGGGGCGAACGTCTTCGCCCTGGACTGGTTCGGCGGGCGGGCCTACCTCGCGCAGTCCCCGCAGTTCTTCAAGCAGACCATGGTCGGGGTCTTCGAACGGGTCTACGAGACGGGCCCGGTCTTCCGGGCCGAGCCGCACGACACCGCCCGCCACCTGGCCCAGTACACCAGCCTGGACGCCGAGTTGGGCTTCATCACCGACCACCGCGAGGTGATGGCCGTGGTCCGCGAGGCCGTCGCCGGGATGGTCTCCGCGGTGGCCGAACGCGCCGCCGGGGCGGTCCGGCTGCTGGAGCCGGACCTCCCGGAGGTGCCGGCGGAGATCCCGCAGATCCACTTCGCCGAGGCCATGCGGATGCTGGGCGCCGACGAGCCGGACCTCGCCCCGGCCCACGAGCGCGCGCTCGGCGAGTGGGCGCTGAGCGAGCACGGCAGCGAGTTCCTGTTCGTGGTCGGCTACCCGATGCGCAAGCGCCCGTTCTACACCCACCCGGAGCCGGGCCGGCCCGAGTACTCCAACAGCTTCGACCTGCTGTTCCGGGGGCTGGAACTGGTCACCGGCGGCCAGCGGCTGCACCGGCACGAGGACTACCTCGCCGCCCTCGCGGCCCGGGGCGAGTCGCCGGAGCCGTACGCGGGCTACCTCAGCGCGTTCGCGCACGGCATGCCGCCGCACGGCGGCTTCGCCCTCGGCCTCGAACGGTGGACCGCGCGGCTGACCGGGTCCGACAACATCCGCTACAGCACGCTGTTCCCGCGCGACCTGCACCGCCTGTCGCCCTGACCCGGCGCGCGGGTGTCCACCGGGGGACCCCCGGCGGACACCCGCGCGGTCTACCGGCCGCGCCACTCCCGGAGCACGTCGGTCGCGAGGTCGACGGCCTCGCGGACGGGGACGAGCCGGCAGTCGGCGCCGCCGATCCGCCGGTCCGCCACCGTCCGGGCGCGGGAGACGACTTCGGCACCGAGCTCGGCGAAGTGCAGGTCGTCCAGGTCCGGGGCGGTGAAGGTCACCCAGCCGTCGGGGGCCGCGCACCGGTACTCGCGCAGCCGGACGTCGGGCATCCGCAGGTCCGCCAGGTGGAAGGCGGTGAAGCGGGACATCGGGACGCCGATCATCAGCACCCGGGCGTCCAGCTCGTACAGCCGGCCGAGCGGGGAGCCCGGTCCGAGGTGGGAGGTGAGCTCGTGACGGCCGACGACCTCCTCGGCCCGGGCGCCCAGCGCGGCGAAGGAGGTCTGCGGGTGGGTGCTGCGGCGGGCGCCCCGACGGGTGCGGACCTCCTCGGACAGCGCGCCCATGGTCGGCGAGCAGGGCGTGCCGGCCGGGTCGAAGCGCGGCATCCGGGCCCGGTGGGCGGCGGCCTCCGCCTCGGTGAGGCCGGCCACGGCGGCCAGGTGGAGGCGGGAGGTGGCGGAGTTCTCGGGGGTGGCGGTGTAGGCGACCAGGGTGCCGCGCGAGGGTCCGCCGAGCGCGTCCAGCAGGGCGTCGGCGACGGTCGCGGCGCCGCCGGCGACCGGGCCGAGGGCCCGCAGGGAGGCCTGGACGAACAGCACGTCGCCCGGCCGGACGCCGAGGGCGGCGAAACGGCCGGCGAGCCGTTCCCTGGTCTGCGGCGGGGCGGCCGGCGGAGCCGCGCGGCCGGTGGCGGCGTACGCGGGCGGCGCGGCCGCCCGGGCGGGGGCGGCGGGTGCGGCGGGGGAGAAGGTCTCGGTGGTGATGGCGTGTCCCGGGGGTGACGGCCACGGACGGGGGGATCCGCGGCCAGGGTAGAGGGCGGGGGCGCGGCTGAGAACGGGGCGTCGGCGCCCGGCGGCCGGACACCGGCGTGCGCCCGGCGCCCGGCCGTTCCTCCGGCACCGGCACCGGAGGAACCGCCGGCCGGAAGTCAGCCGGCCGCCGCCGGGAGGCGGTCCCGGCGCGCCCGCTCGGCGGCGTCCTCGGCGGACCTCGGCAGCGGGACGGCCAGCCAGGGGCCGACGCTCTCCCCCATCCCCTCGGCGAACCGCAGGCCGAGGGCGGTCAGCGAGCCGGAGCCGGCCAGCCGCTCCACCGCCTCGGCGGTGTAACGGCGCCAGAGCGCGAACTGGGCGCGGGCGTGGCCGGCCGCCTCGCCGGGCAGGCCGTCGTGGGCCCGCACCCTCGTCCCCCAGTACGCCGTCACCGCGAGGTGGGCGTAGGTGCCCTGGAGCAGACCCTCCAGCGGGCGCGGGTCGGGCCGCCAGGGCGCGTCGTACAGCGCCGTGTCGGCCGGGTCGTAGAGGTCCGCCTGGTCGAGCACCGCGCCCAGCTTGACGTGCTGGAACTCGTGCGCGAGCAGCAGCGCGAGGGTGGGCGCGGTCGCCGGGCGGGCGATCCCGACCGCGCCGTAGGCCTGCCGGGCGGCGGCGCTGACGTCCCGGCCGGGCGGGCCGGGGCGCAGGGGGGTGACGGTGCTCAGGCCGGCCCGCAGCCCGTGGGCGTACTCCGGGAGGTCGCGGTCCAGCAGCTCGGTCGCCTCCCGCAGCGCCCGGCTCCAGGCACCGAGTTCGGGTTCGGCGAGCCGGCCGGCCACCGGCCACTGGTGGCTGTCCCGCTGCGGGTCGACGTCCTCCACGGCGAGCGTCCAGCCGCCGGCCAGGGCGACCCGCCGGACCGGCTGCCAGCGCGGGTCCCCGTCGCCGGGGCGGACGGTCGAACCGTCGTCGGCGCGGACGGTGAACCCCTCCCTCGCCCCGGTGACCACCGCCTCGCGGACGCCGGGGCCGAGGTCGAGCCGGCCGAGTGCGGGCAGGTGCAGCACGCCGTCGCGGAGCGGGACGGCGACGGCGTCGCCGCGTCCGGCCCGGACCGCCGCGACGGCTGCCAGCCCGGCCAGCGGCCCGAGGCCCGCCGCCGGGTCGCCGCCCAGCCGCCGGGCGGCCCAGGCGCGGGCGTACGGGTGCGCGAGCACCGCGTCCACGGCGGCGGGGTCGGCCGCGTCGAGCTCGGCGAGCAGCTCCCAGGCGGCCGAGCGGGCCAGCCCGGAGGTGGCCCGGACGGCGGCCAGCATGGCGCGGGCGAGGGCGAGTTGGGTGCGGTTCAGGGCCCGGACGGTGTCGGCGCCGCCGTGGCCCCGGGCCAGTTCGTCGAGCTGTGCGCCGGTGAGCCCGGCCGGCCCGCCCTGGGCCGGAACGACCGCGGCGGAGGCGCCGGCCGACGCCCCGGTGGAACCGGCGGAGGCGGCAGCCGGTGCGGCCGGCCCGCCGGAGCGGTCGGCGATGCCGTTGATCAGGGTCATGAGGTCCCCGCAGTAGACGGACGGGTGGTCGAAGCCGCCGTCCCCGTACCGGTGCGCGTACAGCCCGCCCCCGCAGGAGCGGACCACCGGGCAGGCGCGGCAGGTGGCGCTGAGCCCGGCCAGGCCGGCCTGCCGGGCGGCCACGCCGGGGTGGAGGGCGACCTCGTCGAGGCTGTGGGTGAAGACGTCCAGGCCGGTGGCGGGGGCCCCGTCGTACGCGGTCTTCAGGCTGTCGGCCTGCTCGAAGCTGCCGTCCGTCTCCAGCACCACCAGGTCGGACGGCTCCAGGCCGAGCGACTCGGTGAGGCTGGACAGCCCGTGCCGGGTGCGGTGGACGGAGTCGAAGGTGCGGACGGCGAACGGGCGGCCGTCCGCCTCCCAGAGGTCGTAGACGGTGAGCAGCCAGTCCGCGTACGGGTGCGGGCCCTGCCCGGCGGGACGTTTCGGCGGCTGCTCCCAGGTGGCGTGCGGGAGGAGGAAGTCGACGGCCGGGGGGTCGAGTTCGGCGAGCGCGCGGTACACGGCGACCGGGTCGTTCTCGACGTCGACGGTGCAGAGCAGGCCCGCGTAGAGGTGCCGGTACTCGGGCCGGCGAAGCAGTGCCACCGCGCGGAGCACCTGCGGGTGGCTGGAGCGGCCGTCGGCGTAGCGGCGGTGGCGGTCGTTGGCGGCGCGGTCGCCGTCCAGCGAGACGCCGACCTTGATGCCCAGTTCGGCGAAGAGGTCGCAGAACGCGGTGTCGAGCAGCACGCCGTTGGTGTGGATCCGCAGGTCGAGGGTGCAGCCGGGCGGGAGGGCGGCCCGGAACTCCTCGGCGGCCCGGCGGATCCGTTCCGGGCCGGCCAGCAGGGGCTCTCCCCCGTGCAGGACGACCCGGACGGACGGCAGCCGATGCGCGGCCGCGTGCTCGCCGACGCGTTCGGCGGCCTTGGCCAGGACCAGGTCGCCGACGGCCCTGGGGCGCCCGCGCCAGCTGGTGTCCGCGTGCTCGTAGACATAGCAGTGGTCGCAGGCCAGGTCGCAGCGGCTGTGCACCTTGACGACGAATTGCGTCAGTGGCAGCGGCATTCGCGTCATCGCGGCATCGGATTCGATCGGATTCGCTCGGAGGGCAACCGGCCCGGAGAGGGGTCGGGTCTGTCAGATCGAGGAATTGAAGGCGGCGACCGGCACCAGTCCGGAGTCCGCCCCGGGCAGGGCGCGCTGCAGTCGGGCGGCGAGTTCCTCCGCGCCGAGCGCGGACAGATCGGCGAGCGAGAGGCGCTCCACCGCGTCCTGAGTGTCAGTCAGTTCAATGCCTGGCCTGGTGCTGGTTACCGGTGTCATATTCGTTCCTTCTGGCGCGGTTAGAACCTGCCGACAGTGGGTACCCCACTCGCTCGACAAATGTAGTGGCTGGAAAGGCCCGGCGCGGTACCCCGCATCGCGCGAATCGGCGTCGCCCCTGGTACCGGGCCCCTCCACCCCGGAAATTCACTCGTCCAGCGGTCGCGCATCCGCCGATTCCTACGCCCCGGGGCCTCCCGCGCCGCCCGACGGACCGGTTCCGGCCCCGGCGGGACCGCAGCTCGGCCCCGGGGCGGCCCGCTCACTCGAACGCGCGTACCACCCGCGCCATCTCCGCCACGAACGCGTCCCCGGCGGCCGTGAGTTCACCGCTCCCCGCCAGGGTGGCCAGGGCCGCCCCGGTGTGCACCCGCCAGCGGACGTGCTCGCGCCCGGCCCGCTCCCGGCCCGGCGCTCCGGCCGCGAGCTCGGCCCGCCAGAAGTCGGTGACGCCCAAGTGCGCGTAGGCGCCCTGGAGCAGGGCGCCCACCGGGCGCGGGTCGGGCCGCCAGGGCGCGTGGTGGACGGCTGCGCCGTTGGGGTGGTGGAGCGGCACCAGGTCCAGCAGCGCGCCGAGTTGGACGTGCAGGAACTCGTGCACCAGGGCCAGCGCCAGCAGCACCGGCTCGGCCGGGAGGGAGGCCGCCACCGCGCCGTAGGCCCGCCGGGCGGCGGCGCTCACCGCCGAGCCGTCCGGGGCCGGCCGCAGCGGCACGAGGACGGCCACACAGGCCGCCACCGCCTCCGCGTGCGGGCGGTGGCGGCGCACCAGGACCTCCCAGGCACCGGCCAACGCCTCTCGCCAGCAGTCGAGTTCGGCGGCCCCGAGCGGTCCGGCCACGGGTCGCCCGTAACCGGCGCGGCGCGGACCGGCGTGGTCGAGCAGCGGCGTCCAGCGCAGCCCGTCGCACTCCAGCGGGACGGCCACGCCGGCCGGACCGCCCCGGACGAACTCACCCAGCACACCGAGCGGGGCACCCGCCCCACCGGCCGCACCGGCTCCGGCGGCCGCGGCGTCCCCGCCCGCCAGGGCACGCAGGCAGTCGGCCGCCCACGCATCCAACTCCGGTGCCAGCAGCACCTGTTCCCAGCGCTCGCGATCGTCCTCCCGGAGCGCCCCGAGTTCCTCGTAGGCCGCCGCGAAGCCGCCGTCGGCCGCCGGCAGCGCCCTCCGCAGGGCGAGCAGCAGCAGCGTCCGCTTGCTCAGCTGCCCGGCCCGCAGCAGCCGGACGGCCGCCGTCCCGCCGCGCGCGGCGGCGAGCGCCCGGAAGGTCGCCCCGTCCACCCCGTGCCGGGGCAGCCCGGCCGCCGCCCGGGCGGTCGGCACCCCGGGCGCCGGCCCACCCGCCGCGGTCCCGCCGGCGCCCGCTCCGGCACCCGTCACCGACCCCGCACCCGACACCGGCCCCGCGCCCGTGCCCATGCCCGCGCCCACTCCCGTGCCCGCACCCATCGCCCGCCTCCTCAACCCGCCGCTCCCGCCACCGGCGCGCCGCCCAGCCGCGCCACGTCCTCCCGCAGCCGCCCCGCGATGTGGCGGATCAACCGGGCCAGGTCCGCGCAGTACACCGAGGGCCGCCCGAAGTGCCCGTCCCCGTAGCGGTGGGCGTAGAGGCCGCCACCGCAGACCGGCGCCAGCGGGCAGGCGGCGCAGACCGGGCCGAGCCCGGCCAGGCCGCGCTGGCGGGCCCGGAAGGCCGGGTGGGCGGCGGCGTCCGCGAAGTCGTGGCGCCAGACGTCCAGCCCCGTCCCGGGCGCGCCGTCGTACGCCGCCTTGAGGCTGTCCGCCTGCTCGATCGCGCCGTCCGCCTCGACCACCACGAGGTCCACCGGGGCGAGGCCGACGGCCTCGCTGGCCGCCCGCCCGCCGAGCAGCAGCACGGCCAGTTCCTCGAAGAGCCGTACGCCGGTCTCCCGGCGCGGTGCGTCGTACCAGCGGTCGAAGGCGGCGGTCAGCCACCGCGCGTACGGCGCCGGCTCACCGGCCCCGCCCCCGGCCGCCGGGGGCGGGGCGGAGGGGACCGCCCGCCGCAGTCCGGGCGGCTGGGCCTCCCAGGTGCCGTGCGGCAGCAGCAGGTCGATCCGGGGCGGCGCGAACTCCAGCAGCGCCTCGTAGGTGGCGACCGGGTCGGCGGCGAGGTCCACCACGCAGAGCAGCCCGGCGAACAGCTCCCGGTGCTCCGCGGAGCCCAGCAGCCGGACCGCCTCGGCCGTCCGCGCCCAACTGCCCGCGCCGGAGCGGAACCTACGGTGCCGGTCGTGGTCGGCGGCCGTGCCGTCCAGCGACACCCCCACGCCGACCCGGTACCGGTGCAGCACCTCCCACAGCGCGGGCTCGGTGAGCAGCCGCAGCCCGTTGGTCTGCAGGCTGAACCGGACCCGCGGCGCGCTGGACGCCAACTCCCCCAGCAGCTCGTCCAGATGGCCGGCGCCGACCAGCAGGGGCTCGCCGCCGTGCAGGATCACCCCGACCTCGTCGAGCCCGCAGCGGTCCGCGTGCTCGGCGATCCGCCGGGCCGTCCGGCGGGCCGTCCCGACTGCCATCCGCCGCGGCCGGTCACGCCAACTCTGGTCCGCCGCCTCGTACATGTAGCAGTAGTCGCAGGCCAGGTTGCACCGACTGTGGATCTTCAGCAGATACTGCCGGAACGGCACCATGGCGCCGAGCCTAGCGCCGCCCCGGCGGCGCCCCGAAGGGGACCGGACGGGGCGTCACACGGACGGCGGTTCGATGTCCGAGTCCAGCCGCATGCCCGCCATGACCGCCACCGTCGTCGGGTGCTCCTCCCCCAGGGTGCGCCGCGCCCGCCGGACGCAGTCGGCGCGCAGCTGGGCCGCGCGCTCCCGTTCGCCCGCGGCGGCGAGCGAGAGCGCGAGGTTGGAGCCGATGCCGATGGCGTCGTAGTGGTCGGGGCCGAGGGTCTCGACCATGAGCGGCTGGGCCTGCTCCTCCAGCGCGCGGGCGGCCGCGGGCTCCCCCGTCCGGACCAGGTCGTTGGCGTGGTTCATCATCGCGATCGGGATGTAGAGGTGGTCGTCGCCGAGGACGGCCCGGAACTGCTCCAGCGTCCGCCCGGAGAGCTCGCGGGCCTCCGTGCCGCGCCCGGCGAGCCGGAGGTAGACGGAGAGGTTGTTGGCGCCGGCCAGGGTGACCGGGTGGTCCTCGCCGAGGTAGTCCCGGTAGCGGGCGAGGGCCCGTTCGGCGAGCTGGATGGCCCGGTCGGTGTCGCCGAGCGCGTTGAGGTCACTGGCCAGGTTGGTCGCGGCGGCCAGGGTGTCGGGGTGCTCGGGTCCGTTGATGTCGAGGTAGCGCTGGTAGATGTCCTCGTCGATCTCCAGTGCCTCGTTGTAGCGGCCGGCCCGGCGCAGCGCGACGGCGAGGTTCTTGCGGGCGCGCAGGGTGTCGGTGTGGCCGTCGCCGATGGTCTGCTGGTAGATCCGGACGGTCTCCTCCAGCAGGTCCAGTGCCTCCCGCAGCCGACCGGTCTCGCGCAGGTCGCGGGCGTAGTTGGAGGCCGAGGAGAGCGCGTAGAGGCTGTGCGCGCCGAGCGCGTCGCGCTGCTGCAGGTAGTTGGTGCGGTGGCGTTCCAGGGCGGCCCGGCGGTCCCCGGCGAGGTAGTCGGAGACGGCCAGGTTGTTGGTGATCATCAGGGTGCGCGGGTGGTCCGGTCCGAGCGTGCGCCGGGCCGCGTCCAGGGTGCGGCGGTCCAGCTCCCGGGCCTCCTGGTAGCGGCCGAGCGAGCGCAGGTCGGCGCCGAGGCTGTTGGCGACGGCGAGGGTGTGCGAGTGCTCCGGGCCGAGGGTGGCGGTGAACCGTTCCAGGATGTCCTCGTCCATCGCGTACGCCTCGTGCAGGGCGCCCTGGGAGCGCCGGATGTTGCTGAGCTGGGTGCGCAGCATCAGGGTCTGCGCGTCGTTGTCGGCGTCGAAGCCCGGGCCGCCGAAGCCGGGCCGGTGCCAGTGCTCCAGGGTGCGCTCGGCCAGGTCGCGGCCGGACTCGTGCAGGCTGCGCTTCCACTGGTAGCGCACCGAGTCGATGATCCACTGCCGGACGTCCTCGTCGGCGCTGCCGGTCGCGCCGGACGGCCAGAGGTGGGGCAGCAGGGCGGCGTACTGCGGCCAGTTGGCGGGGACGTCCGGCTCGCCGGGGTTGGCGGCGGCGAGCGCGGCGTGCACGACGGCGCGGATCTCGGCCCGCTCGTTCCCGTCCACCTGGTCGCGGAGCACCGCCTGGACCAGCCGGTGCACGGTGATGGTTCCGCTGCCCTGGTCGGTGCGGGCCAGGCCGAAGCGGTTGATGGCGCGCAGGAACTCGCCGATCGCCAGCTTGTCGCGGGGCGCCCGGGGCGGCAGCCGCAGGGCGTGGGTCACCGGCCGGCTGTAGAGCAGCCGCATCGGGATGGCGTCCGGGCCGAAGAAGGCGCAGATCTCCAGGATCTGGGCGGCCGGGGCGTTGACGCCGCGCAGTTCCTCCACCGAGATCCGCCAGGTCGCGGCGGCGGAGTGCGGGTACTCGGCGGGGCGCAGCCGGGTGCGCTCCAGCATCTCGGTGAGGGCGTCGTCGAGCAGTTCGAGGTACGTGGAGAACGGCATCGAGGTCTCCTGCAGCCAGACGGCGGCCTGCCCGATGGCGAGCGGGAGGTCGCCGAGCCGGTCGGCGACCTGGTCGGCGTCGGCGGGCGCGAGGCCGGTGTTGAAGCGACGCAGCAGCCGGATGCTCTCCTCCCGGAGGAACACGTCGACCTCCGCCAGCCCGGCGTGCTTGGACCAGCCCTGGTTGCGGGAGGTGATCAGCACGTGGCCGCCGGAGGAGCCGGCCGGGAGCCAGGGCGCGAGCTCGTCGGGGGTCCCGGCGTTGTCGTAGACCAGCAGCCAGCGGCGGTAGGGCTGGCCGCGGCGCAGCGCGTCGAGCACGGCGGCGGCGGTGTGCGCGACGTCGTCGCTGCTCTCCACCCCGAGCCGGGGGGCCAGTTCGGCGAGCTTCTGCGGGATGTTGGCGGGCTCCTCGGCGGGCACCCACCAGACGACGTCGTAGGCGGCTTTGAAGCGGTGCGCGTACTCGGCCGCGATCTGCGACTTGCCCGCGCCGCCGAAGCCGTACAGGACCTGGCTGAGGACGGCGGCGGACCCGGCGGTGAAGCGGTTGCGGAGCAGTTCGAGGAGTCGGCCGCGGCCGGTGAAGGAGGCGTTGCGCGAGGGCACCTCCTGGATCTGCGGCGCCGCACCGGGGAAGCGCGCGGGCGCGGCGAACTCGCCGCTGTCGGTGTCCGGTTGGCGGCTGGAGCCGGGCGGCGGCCCGAGTTCGTTGTAGAGCTGGGACTCCGCGAGCAGGGCGGAGGAGCGGACCAGGTCGGGCACCGCCGGGCCGACGAACGGGCGGGGCACCGGCTCGTCCGAGCCCTGGAGGCGCAGCGCGACCAGCAGCGGCGAGCCGCTGACCGGGTCGCGCCCGCCGAGCAGTTGCCAGGCCTCGGCGGCGCGGGCCAGCGCGGTGTACTCGGGCGAGAGCAGGGCGAGCATCCGGCCCTGGCCCTCCAGCGGCCCGACGGCCTCCGGCGGCGCCCCGGAGTGCGACTCCGCCGCGTTGTGCAGCGAGGTCTGGTAGCCGAAGCCGGTGAGGGTGGCCGCGGCCCACTCGGCCCACATCCGGTCCTCGGGGGCGTAGCTGACGTACACCTGGCGGGGCGTGGTGCGGGTGGAGCGCAGGTAGGCGCCGTACAGCCGGCGGCGGGCCTCGCCGGTGAGCGGGCGCAGGGTGCGGACCCGGCCGTCGGTGATCCAGCCGGCCAGCCGCTCGAAGGCGTTGAGCAGGCTGCGCGCCTCCTGCGGCCGGTCCGCGACGGTGGCGGGCACCTCCTCGTACGCGTAGAACGGCTTGTAGGGGACTTCGATGTCGCTCCAGTAGCCGGCCCTGCGGTCGGCCGGGAGCCAGCGGCCCAGGTAGGGGGCGAAGGCCTCGCGGGCGTAGTCCCGGCCGGCTTCGAGCCGCTCCTGTTCGGCGTCCTCGACCCGCATCGGGACGGGCAGGACGCGGATCGCCCGTTCCTCGGCGTCGGCGATGGTGCGGGCGGCGTCGACGCCGCCGCGGATGTTCTGGGCGCTGAAGGTGAAGCAGTCGACGACGGTGTCCGGCATCAGCACGGTGCAGATGCCGGAGGTGTCGCTGACCCCGGTGCGGCTGTCGATCAGCACGTAGTCGTAGGCCCGGGCCCAGCGTTCGCGCAGCTCGCGCAGGAACTCGCCGCCCCGGATGTCCCGCCCGTGGTAGAAGCTGCGCCAGTTGAAGCTGGTCACGGCGGCGGGGTAGGCGGCGTTCTGCCGCCCGGCGGGCAGGAAGTCGAGGCGGCCGCCGTCCGACAGGTCGAGCGCGAGGCCGCAGACGTAGGCGTCGAGCCGGCCGGGTTCGTCCAGCCAGGCGGCGGGGGCGAGTCCGGCCGGGCCGGCGGCGGAGGGCAGGGCCTGCTTGACGTAGGCGCGCAGCAGGTCGATCAGGCCGTCGGTGGCGTGCAGTTCCGGGTCGACCAGCAGCGGGTGGTAGTAGCGGTGCAGGCCGGGCGCCTCCAGGTCCCAGTCCACCACGAGGACGCGCAGGCCGCGGCTGGCGAGGATCCAGCCGACGTTGGCCAGGGCCATGGTTCTGCCGGTGCCGCCCTTGAAGGAGTAGAAGGTGACGACCGTTCCCGGTCCGGTCCGCTCCGGCTCCGGGCCGGGCTCAGCGAACATCGTCCTGCTCCCCCTTCAGCGGCACTGCCGCGCCGTCCGGGCTGCGGCGCGGGCCCGGTGGCCGCGCCGGAACGGCGAGCCCGGGCATCGCCGGACCGGCCTCCACACCGCCCGGGCCGAGGCCGAAGACGGCACCGTCGCCATCGTCCCCCCAATCGAAGTTGTCGTCCATGAGCTTGTTCTGAGCAACCGTCACCATGATGGTGAGCTGGTTGTCGAAGCTCTCCCGGGGCACCGCGACGCGGAACAACTGCTCCGGATCGCTCCGGCGCAGCCAGCTCCGGCGGAACACGCCGCGCACGCCGGCCCAGAGCGCGTCGCGCTCCGGCCCCGCGGCCGGGTCGCCGCTGCCGGCCGGGACCATCACCCCGGTGACCGGGTGGTTCTGCTCGTCGTACTCGCGCAGCGCCGTCCGGTAGCCGTCGCCGGCGGCCACCCACGGGTCCACCAGCAGCACGCTCACCTGGTTGTCCTCGCGGGCCTGGTCGAGCCGGTCGCCGAGGCCCGGGGCGACCTCCTCCAGGGTGGTGGTGTGCCCGGCCGCGGTGATCACCTGCTGGGCGCGGACCACCAGGGACGGGTGGGTCGGCGGGTGGTACGGGGCCCAGTGCCAGGGCTTGGCGCCGTACCAGCCGCCCCGGCGGACCGGTCCGGCCCGGTCGGCGGCCGCGTCGCCGGGTCCGTCGCCGGGTCCGTCGCCGGGCGCCCGGCCGGCGTCCCGGGCGGGCGGCGGGTCGGAGGCCCGGCCGGCCGCGACGAAGAGCCGGACCATCCCGGCGGTGGGGGCGGACCGCACCGGGGCCGCCACCGGGAAGTAGCCGCGGACGGCGCCGAGGTCGAAGTCGGGCAGCTCGGTGAGCCGGCGGCCGGCGGCGTCCCGGACCCGCTCGGCGACCACCCGCACGACCTGCCGGTACTCGGCGCCGAGCGGGTCGGTGCGCAGCAGGTCGCGAAGACCGGAGCGGACGTAGGTCTCGCCCATGCCCTGCTGGACGTACTGGATCTTCAGGACCTCGTCGGGCAGCGCGTCCGGCAGGGACTCCCAGAGCACCGGGATGAGCGCCGGGACGACGTCGCCCTCCAGTTCCTCGTGCCGGCGGACCCGGCCGCGGAAGGCCGTCCACTCCTTGCCGCAGTAGAGGCTGGCGAAGTAGGCCGGGGAGTAGAGCGCCACCATGGTCCGGGAGCTGGCCAGCATGCCGGCCAGCTGCTGCTCCCAGTTGTCGCCGAGGCGCAGCCGCTCGGTGTCGCGGTAGGCGATCTCGTCGGCGCCGGCGGCGGGCTCGATCCGGCCGAGTTCGTCCCTCAGGTCGTTGAAGAACTGGTCGACGAAGGCGTCCTCCGCCTCGTAGTCGCGACGCGCGTAGCTGAAGAAGAAGTACGGCCGCATTGCACCCCCCGGGCCTGACTGCGCCTCGCCTGCGCAGCTGTCATACCCAGCCTGTCCCGAACTCCACCGGTCGCGCCGGGGAGTTGGCGAACCCGGCCGCATGTGGGGAGGCTAGCGCAGCGGGAGGGCCGCGGTGCAGAGCCGCCGGTGCGGGTGCGGCCGGCGCGGGCGGGGCCCTGCGGGCGGGGTTGCGGCGCGCGGGGTTGCGGCGCGCGGTGCTACAGCGCGGACTGGAAGGCCGCGAACGGTTCCGCCCCGGGGGCGACGGCGTCCGCGACGACCCGGCGCAGGAGTTCACCGAGGACGGTGTCGGGCAGCGCGTCGAGCTCGCCGAGCGGGAGGGCGGTGACGTCGACCAGGTCAGAGCCGAGCCCAGAGGCGGTTTCCGCGCCGGTGACGCCCATCAGTCCCTCACTCGATCGTCTCGGCCACAGGGGCCGGCGGCCGGGGCCGGGGCCCCGGCCCGCGACGCGCATCCTACACCTGATCTTGACGCCCCATCAGTTCCGCCGACGGCGCCGCGCCAGGTCGTTCACGGGGCGCCGCGCCAGGCCGTTCACGGGCAGAGCCGCTCCACCCGCCAGCCGGTCGGCGCGGCCGGGTCGGCCAGGTAGCGCAGCCGGTCGTGCAGCCGGTTCTCCCGGCCCTGCCAGAACTCGACGCTCTCCGGCACCACCCGGTACCCGCCCCAGAACGGCGGCACCGGCACCCCTTCACCCTCCGGGTAGCGCCGCTCCAGCTCCTCGTAGCGCTGCTCCAGCACCTCGCGCGAGGCGACCGGGCTGGACTGCTCGCTGGCCCAGGCGCCGAGCTGCGAGCCGTGCGGGCGGGTCCGGAAGTAGGCGGCGGTCTCGTCCCGGCCGACCTTCTCCACCCGGCCCTGGACGATCACCTGGCGGGCCAGCGCGACCCACGGGAAGAGCAGCGCCGCATGCGGGTTGGCGGCCAGCTCGGTGCCCTTGCGCGAGCCGTAGTTGGTGAAGAAGACGAAGCCGCGGGTGTCGAACCCCTTGAGCAGGACCGTCCGCGAGCTGGGCCGCCCCTCGGCGTCGGCGGTGGAGAGCACCATCGCGTTGGGCTCCACCACCCCTGCCTCGTCCGCGTCGTGGAACCACCGGGTGAACTGGGCGACCGGCTCGGCGGCGAGCCGCTCCTCGACCAGTCCCTCGTGCGCGTAGTGCTTGCGCATCACGGTGAGGTCCGGTCCGGGGCGGGCCTCGTCGGCCAGGATCCGGGTGACGGGGGTCAGGGGCGTCGACTGGGCGCGGTCCGGGGTCTGCACGTCAACATCATCCCGTACGACAAGCAACCGGCACCGCTACCTCCGGACAAACCCCGGTGGGAGATAAGGTGACTCGCCACCGCTTGGCCGCCCGTCGTACGGTGATTTGTCCGGAACCTGGGGCTTGGTTCCGGAGATCCGCCGGGCACGACCGGCCCTCGGGCGAAAAGTCAAGCGGGCCCACGGGAAACATCACCATGGTGGTGTATGGCGCAATGCACCCCGTGCCTGTCACCCTGGCACCGAGTGCCAACCACCATTCGGTCACTGGCGTGCCTCCCCACCACGGCGGCCCGCCGATCGCAGAACTGAAGGAGCCGTGCCATGTCCGACTTCGTACCCGGGCTCGAAGGTGTCGTCGCTTTCGAGAGCGAGATCGCCGAACCCGACCGTGAAGGCGGCGCCCTGCGGTACCGGGGCGTCGACATCGACGACCTGGTCGGCCACGTCTCCTTCGGCCACGTCTGGGGCCTGCTGGTCGACGGCAAGTTCAACCCCGGCCTGCCGGCCGCCGAGCCCTTCCCGATCCCGGTCCACTCCGGCGACATCCGGGTCGACGTGCAGTCCGCCCTCGCCATGCTCGCCCCGGTCTGGGGCCTCAAGCCGCTGCTGGACATCGACGCCGAGCAGGCCCGCGACGACCTCGCGCGCGCCGCCGTCATGGCCCTCTCGTACGTGGCGCAGTCCGCCCGCGGCCAGGGCCTGCCGATGGTCCCGCAGAGCGAGATCGACAAGGCCGAGACGGTCGTCGAGCGGTTCATGATCCGCTGGCGGGGCGAGCCCGACCCGAAGCACGTCAAGGCGATCGACGCCTACTGGACGTCCGCCGCCGAGCACGGCATGAACGCCTCCACCTTCACCGCGCGCGTCATCGCCTCCACCGGCGCCGACGTCGCGGCCGCCCTCTCCGGCGCGGTCGGCGCGATGTCGGGCCCGCTGCACGGCGGCGCGCCGTCCCGGGTGCTCGGCATGATCGAGGAGATCGAGCGCACCGGCGACGCCACCGCCTGGGTCAAGAACGCGCTGGACAAGGGCGAGCGCCTGATGGGCTTCGGCCACCGCGTCTACCGCGCCGAGGACCCGCGCGCCCGCGTGCTGCGCCGCACCGCCAAGGAGCTCGACGCGCCGCGCTTCGAGGTCGCCGAGGCGCTGGAGAAGGCCGCGCTGGAGGAACTGCACAACCGCCGTCCGGACCGCGTGCTCGCCACCAACGTCGAGTTCTGGGCCGCCATCATGCTGGACTTCGCCGAGGTCCCCGCGCACATGTTCACCTCGATGTTCACCTGTGCCCGGACGGCCGGCTGGTCGGCGCACATCCTGGAGCAGAAGCGCACGGGCCGGCTCGTGCGCCCCGCCGCGCGCTACATCGGCCCCGGTCCGCGCAGCCCGCGCGACATCGAGGGCTACGACGCCATCGCGCACTGAGTGCAGCCGGTGCACCGCGTGCACCGGTCGCCCGCTCGCTCCGCCCGCACCACCCGCCCCGGGCGCACCGCGTGTCCTGGGCGCCTGCGAACCCACCGGGCGCCCGGCACGCACGCCGCCCGCACCGCGGGCCCGCGGGCCTCGCACGCACCGAGCTGAGCCCCTTGCCGAACGGCGGGTCCGGTACCGACCGGACCCGCTGTTTCCGCAGCTCGCAGCCGGGAGGACGGCATCTCAGCGGGCGGACTCCCGTCGAATCCCGGGCGCCCCGGCCGGTAGGCTGCGCCCCGTGGCTCAGATCCAGATCCCCGCTGACATCAAGCCCGCAGACGGCCGTTTCGGCTGCGGCCCGTCCAAGGTGCGCCCCGAGGCCCTGAGTGCCCTCGCCGCCACCGAGACCTCCCTGCTCGGCACCTCGCACCGCCAGGCCCCGGTCAAGAACCTGGTCAAGCGCGTGCGCGAGGGCGTGAGCAGCCTCTTCTCCCTCCCCGAGGGGTACGAGGTGGTACTCGGCAACGGCGGGTCCACCGCCTTCTGGGACATCGCGGCCTTCGGCCTGGTGCGGGAGAAGTCCCAGCACCTCGACTTCGGCGAGTTCTCCTCCAAGTTCGCCTCCTCGGTCAAGGCCGCGCCCTGGCTCGCCGAGCCGAGCGTGATCAAGACCGCCCCCGGAACCCACCCGCTGCCGGTCGCCGAGGCCGGCGTGGACGTCTACGCGCTCACCCACAACGAGACCTCCACCGGTGTCGCGATGCCGATCGCGCGCCCGGCCGGCGGCGACGAGGGCTCGCTGGTCCTGGTGGACGCCACCTCGGGCGCCGGCGGCCTGCCGGTCGACATCGCCGAGACCGACGTCTACTACTTCGCCCCGCAGAAGTCCTTCGCCGCCGAGGGCGGCCTCTGGCTGGCGACCTTCTCCCCGGCCGCGCTGGAGCGCGCCGCCGGGATCGCCGCCTCCGGCCGCTACATCCCGCCGTTCTTCGACCTGCCGACGGCCATCGACAACTCGTCGAAGGACCAGACGTACAACACCCCGTCGATCGCCACCCTGTTCCTCCTGGCCGACCAGCTGGAATGGCTGAACGGCAACGGCGGGCTCGACTGGGCCGTCGCCCGAACGGCTGATTCCTCGTCCCGCCTGTACGGCTGGGCGGAGAAGTCCGAGTTCGCCAACCCGTTCGTGGCGAACCCGGACGAGCGTTCGCAGGTCGTCGGCACGATCGACTTCGACGACGCGGTGGACGCCGCCGCCGTCGCCAAGGCACTGCGTGCCAACGGCATCGTCGACACCGAGCCGTACCGCAAGCTGGGCCGCAACCAGCTGCGCGTCGCGATGTTCCCGGCCGTCGACCCGGCCGACGTCGAGGCGCTCACCGCCTGCATCGACTACGTGGTCGGACAGCTCTGACCGAGCGGTACGACGGACGAAGGGCCACCGCCTCCGGGTGGTGGCCCTTTCCGTTCTCCGGGGACGCTACCGGCCGACCAGCGAGCTGACCAGCACGACGACCAGCAGCAGCACCAGGGCTCCGGTCACGATACGCATACGAGTCTTGGGATCCACGGTCAACGAGCGTACCCCCGGCCCGCCGCCGGTCAGACGCCGAGGTTGGATCCGCCGCTCGCGTCCAGGTTCTGGCCGGTGACCCAGCGGGCGTCGTCCGAGGCCAGGAACGAGACGACGTCCGCGACGTCGGCCGCCTCGCCGACGCGGTCGAAGACCGAGAAGGCGGACGCCCGGGCGCGCGCCTGCGGATCGTCCAGCCAGGGGTTGATCTCGGTGGCCACCACGCCCGGCAGCACCGCGTTGACGGTGATCCCGCGCGGGCCCAGCTCCTCGGCGAGGGTGAGCGTCAGGGTGTTCAGCGCGCCCTTGGTCATCGCGTACGCGACCGCCGTCGGGAACGCCACCCGGGTGACGCCGGAGGAGACGTTGACGATCCGGCCGCCGTCGCGGAGCCGGCCGAGGCCGTGCTGGACGACGAAGAACGGCGCCCGCGCGTTGACCGCGAAGACCCGGTCGAAGTCCTCCCCGGTCACCTCGTGGATCCGCCCGTACGCACCGATCCCGGCGTTGTTGACCAGGATGTCCAGCTCGCCCGCGTCCTCCGTCGCGGCCGGCTCGGGCCCGGCCTGCCAGTGCCGGACCAGCCCCGCGTCGAAGGCGGCCCAGAGCGCCTCGGCGTCCCCCGGGACACCCAGCTCGGCACCGATCGCGAACGCCCGGCCACCGGAGTGCTCGATCGTCCTGACGACCTCCTCGGCCGCCGCCGCGTTCCGCCCGTAGTGGACGGCGACCAGTGCGCCGTCCCGCCCCAACCGCTCGGCGATGCCCCGCCCGATGCCCCGGCTGCCGCCCGTGACCAGCGCCGTCTTCCCCGCCAGCCTGCCCGTCGACGTCCCCATGGCCATGCCCTCCCATTTCTGTAGCGGTCGCTAATGAATGGAACCGTAGCACGGCTTGTGTAGCGGTCGATATAGAATCTGCCCATGGCGACGACGAGCGGCGGGCGGACCGGCACGACGGACAGGGGCACCGCGCGGACCGGACCGGGCGGCACGACCGGCACGGGCGCCGCACAGCGCGGCCGGCCCCGCTCCTTCGACCGCGAGGCCGCCCTGGAGCAGGCGCTCCGGCTGTTCTGGGAACGCGGCTACGAGGCGACCTCGGTCGCCGACCTCACCGCCGCCATGGGCATCCGCCCGCCGAGCCTCTACGCGGCCTTCGGCGACAAGCGCGCGCTCTTCGACGAGGTGGTCGCCCGCTACCGCGAGAGCCACGGCGCCTACTCCACGCGCGCGCTCGCCGAGGAGCCCACCGCCCGGGCGGGGGTGGCCAGGATGCTGCGCGAGGCCGCCGCCCAGGCCACCGACCCCGACCACCCCTGGGGCTGCCTGCTGATCAGCTCGACGGTCAACTGCACCTCGCCCGAGGTGGTCGAGACCGTCCGCGCCCTGCGCAACGCCAACGTCCGTGCCCTGGAGTCACTGATCCGCGCCGACGTCGCCGCCGGGCACGAGCCCGCCGGGACCGACCCGGCGGCGCTGGCCCAGTTCACCGCGGCCGTCGTCCAGGGCATGTCGCAGCGCGCCCGCGACGGCGCGACCCGCGCCGAACTGGAACGGGTCGCCGCGGACGCGATGCGGGTGTGGCCCTGACGGGGACCGGCCCCGGACCGCCCCGGCCGGCCTCAGCTCCAGCGGGCCAGCGGCCAGGAGCGGACCGTCTCGTAGTGCGCGAACCCGCCGTCGTGCTCACTCTTCACCAGGTGCAGCTCGGCGGCCTCCCACTCCGGCCCCCGGTACTCCCCGAGCGCCAGCGCCAGCCCGTCCAGCTCCGCCGCCGCCACCCGCTGCACCGCCCGCCGGTGCCCGCGCGTCGAGCCGGCCCTGGCCAGGGTCAGGTGCGGGTGGAAGCTGAACGCGTCCACCTCGCCGACCAGCCCGGCGGTGGCGTCGTTCACCGCCTCGGCCAGCCGGCGCAGCGCCCAGGTCTGCCCCTCCACGCCGGCCCAGAGCACCCGGTCCCCGAAGCGGCCCGCGCCGGCCAGCCTCAGCGTGTGCACGGGGTGCACCTCTGCCACCCCGGCCAGCCCCTCCTCCAGTTCGGGCACCCGCTCGACGGGCACCTCGCCCAGGAAGGCCAGCGTCAGGTGCCAGCCGTCGACCGCCGTCCAGCGCAGCCGGTCCGCCCCGGGCAGCGCGTGCAACGGCGCCACCGCGTCGACCAGCCCCTGCAACGCCTCCACCGGCGGCAGCACCGCCACAAAGAGCCTCATGGGGCCATCTTCCCGCGCGCGACGGTTTGGGCTAGAACGGTTTTCCATGGAGATCCGCAACGGGGGCCCCGAGGACATCCCCGACATCCTCGCCCTGCTCGACGGCGCGGTGGCCTGGCTGGCCGCCCAGGGCCGGACCCGGCAGTGGGGCAGCCGGTCGTTCAGCGGCACCCCGGCCAGGGTCGAGCACATCACGAGGTACGGCGTCGAACCGTTCCTGATCCGGCTCGCGGTGGCCGACGACGGCCGGACGGTCGGCTCCTGCGTCCTCTCCGAGGAGCGGCCCGACTGCGCCACCGCGGTCGACGAGCCCGAGGTGTACATCCGCAACCTGGTGACCGACCGGTCCCGGAAGGGCTCGGGGATCGGCGCCGCGCTGATCGCCGACGCGGTCGAGGAGACCCGCCGCCGGGGCATCGGCCTGCTCCGGGTGGACTGCTTCGCCGGGGGCGACCGCAAGCTGGTCGGCCGGTACCGCGAGCTCGGCTTCACCGAGACGGAGTCCTTCGAGGTCGAGCAGCCGGACGGCGGCCGCTGGCAGGGGCAGGTCCTGGCGCTCCGGGTCCGACCGCGCCCGACCGGGCCCCCGGCCTGACCTGCCGTGCCCTGACCTGACCTGGTGCGACCCCGGCGTGATCCCGCGTGGTCCGACCCGGCCCGGCACCTGCCGGGCTCCACCGGACGGTCACCCGCCGGCGGCCCGAGCCCCCTCCGCGGGGACCCGGGCCGACCCGGCATCAGCAGGCCGCCGCCAGCTCGGACTTGGCCGGGGCCGCGGTGCGCGGCACGAAGGCCACCACCCGGCCGCCGTGCCCCGGGTGCAGGTCGAAGCGCAGCCGCAGATCGGCGCTGCGGGCCAGCACCAGACCGACCACGCCGGCCGCCAGTGCCGAGACCAGCCCGCAGGCCAGCAGCCCGAGCCGGGGCCCGTACGAGGCGGTGACCCAGCCCACGATCGGCGCGCCGATCGGCGTACCGCCGGTGAAGACCAGCACCAGCAGGCCCATCACCCGGCCCCGCATCGCCGGCTCGGTGGCCAGCTGCAGCGCGGCGTTGACCGAGGTGTTGAAGCTCAGCCCGAACACCCCGATCAGGGTGAGCAGCGCGGCGAAGGTCCAGTAGCCGGGCGCGAACGCGGCCACCACCTCCAGCAGGCCGAAGGCCAGCGCGGCGATCACGAGCCGGCGCAGCCGGGGCGCTCCCCGGCGGGCCGCGATCAGTGCGCCGGTCAGCGAGCCGACCGCCATCGCGGTGTTCAGCAGGCCGTACTGCCCGGCGCCGACGTGGAACGTGTCGGAGGCGAAACCGGAGAGCAGCGTCGGGAAGTTGAAGCCGAAGGTGCCGATGAACCCGGCCAGCACCATCGGCCAGAGCAGCTCCGGCCGCTCCTTCACGTACCGCAGGCCCTCGCGCAGCTGCCCCTTCTCGCGGGCGATCGGCGCGGTCGGGCGCAGTTCGCCCGACCGCATGGCGAGCAGTCCGCCGATCACGGCGGCGAAGGAGAGCGCGTTCACCGCGAACGCCCAGCCGCTGCCGACCGCGGCGATCAGCAGGCCCGCCACGGCGGGGCCGACCAGCCGGGCGGTCTGGAAGTTGGCGGCGTTCAGGCTGACCGCGTTGGCGAGGTCCTTCGGACCGACCATCTCGGAGACGAAGGCCTGCCGGGTCGGGTTGTCCACCACGGTGACCAGGCCGAGCAGCAGCGCGAAGGCGTACACGTAGTAGGGCGTCACGACGCCGCCGATGGTCAGCACGGCGAGGCCGGCGGCGAGCAGGCCCATCGCGCCCTGGGTGTAGATCAGCAGCCGGCGCTTGGGCATCCGGTCGGCGAGCACGCCGCCGAACAGGCCGAGCAGCAGCATCGGCAGGAACTGCATGGCGGTGGTGATGCCGACGGCGAGCGGGCTGCCGGTGAGGCTGAGCACCAGCCAGTCCTGGGCGATCCGCTGCATCCAGGTGCCGGTGTTGGACACCACCTGGCCCGCGAAGTAGTAGCGGTAGTTGCGCACGCGCAGGGAGGAGAACATCCCCCCGGGCCGGGTGAAGCGGGCGCCGGTCGGCGCGTCGGAACCCGCCGTCGGGGCCGCGGCCTTCGCGGGCGCGGCGTCCGGGGCCGGGGCGGTCGCGGCCTCCGGGAGGGGCCGCGCGGGGTGCGCCGCCGAAGGGGTGGCGGCGGGCGACGGACGGGCGTCGCCGGGAGCGGCGGGGTCGTCCGCCGCGGTGCGTTCGTCGGGGTCGTCGTCGCCGCTGCCCGGCAGGCCCGTCGGGGCGGGTGCGCGGGTGTCGGCGGCTGCGGCGCTCGCCGCGGCGGGGCCGGTGGTCGGGTCGTCGGTACGGATGGCGGCGGCGCTGGCTGCGGCCGGCGGTGTCACGGTGGTCTCCCCTCGCGGCGCGACGGCCCGTGGCATGGCCGTCGCGCTCCTGGTTACGGTGGTCGGTGCTGCGGTGATGCGGTTCTCCTTCGTCCTCCGGCGGCTGACCGGAACGGCTGTGCCTAGAGGTGTGCGAGCTTGTAGAGCACGGGCGCGGCCTCGCGGAGGACGGCCCACTCCTCCTCGTCGAGCCCCTGGGCGAGCTCGGCGAGCCAGGCGTTCCGGCGGCTTCGGCTCTCCGCGAGGATCGCCTCGGCCTCTTCGGTACTGCTGACGACCACCTGCCGGCGGTCCTCCGGGTGCGGCTCGCGCCGCACCAGGCCCTTCTCCTCCAGCATCGCGACGATCCTGGTCATCGAGGGCGGCTGTACGTGCTCCTTCCGGGCGAGCTCACCCGGCGTGGCCTTCCCGCACCGTGCGAGGGTGCCCAGCACTCCGATCTCGGTAGGGCTGAGCGACTCCTCGACCCGCTGGTGACGCAGGCGACGGGAGAGGCGCATGGCGGACGACCGCAGCTGACTGATGGCTGCGAGGTCCTGCTCGGACATCTCGGGCATGTTCTTTAGCCTACGTCATTACTCTCGCTAAAGAAAATTGGTTTCCCACCGGCCCCAGGGGCTCGCACCGCCCGCCGTGCACCGCCCGCCGACCGTCCGCCGTCCGCCCGCCGTGCCGCCTGCCGCGCCGAGCGGGATGCTGGAAGCACGGGTTACCCACCCACCCCACAGGAGAAGGGCCGACCAGACCATGTCCGACCTCGCCACCGAGCAGAACGACACCGGCTTCGCCCGCCTCGCCATGGTCACCATCGACTGCGCCGACCCGGTCGCGCTGGCCGCCTTCTACGGCGAGCTGCTCGGATGGGAGACCCGGCACGTGGACGAGCAGTTCGCGATCCTGGACAACCCGGAGGGCGGCAGCCCGCTCGGCTTCGGGCGCGTCAACGGCTACCGTCCGGAGCCCTGGACCGAACCGGACGGCGGCAAGCACTTCCACCTGGACTTCTACGTCGACGACCTGGAGGAGACCACCGCCCGCGCGCTGGCCCTCGGCGCGACCGAACCCACGTACCAGCACGGCCGCACCCTCAAGGTCCTGATCGACCCGGCCGGCCACCCGTTCGGTCTAGCGCCCCTGGAGTCCTGACCCCGCCGGCGGGTTCACCCTGCCCCTCGCGCCCTTCCCGCCCCCGCCCGCCCCTTTCCCGCCCTTCCCGCCCCGCACCGCTCAGCGCGGGAAGGCCCGGCGCGCCCGCCAGGTGGTGTGCTCGCGCGACACCGCGTCCTCCGCCTCGGCCGCCAGCCGGGCCCAGCGCTGCTCGGCGTCCGGGGCCCGCACGTCGAGGTCGGAGAGCTGGTTGCCGACGTTCTCCAGCTCGCGCGCCGCCAGCTGGTACGCGGCCGCCAGCGGCCGGAGCTGCTTCAGCTGGGTCCAGGCGATGATCGCCGCGGCCGCCGCCGAGCTGGCTCCGAAGACGTGCACCTCCAGCGCGCCGGTCGCCTGCGCGATCGCCGCCGCGGCACCGATGATGATCAGCGTCGCTATGCCCAGCCCCCAGGAGACCGCCTGCGACTCGCAGGACTCGGCCCGCGAGCGGTACCAGGTCCGCTGCCCCTCCACCCGGGTGCGCAGGTAGAGCGTCCGCCGGGCGGTCAGCGACTCCGCCCGCACCCGGCGCATCTCCGGCGTGATCTCGGGGATCGTCCCGGCCGGCACGATCTCCGGGTCCTCGAACGCCCGCAGCACGTCCTCCACCTGGAGCAGGTAGCCGTGGTCGACGTCGGCCGAATCCGCGTCACCCTCGAACGGCCTGGCGCGCACCGAGTACTTCCAGGCCAGCGTCTTCACCGACTCGGCCGCCGCCCGCGCCTCGTACCACCGGCCCTGCGGGTTGCTGCGGCGCAGCCGTGACCAGAAATAGCCGGCGATCAGGAACGCCGCCACCGAGAAGAGGGGGATGACGCTGCCCTCACCGGGATCGTCCGGGCCCGGCAGCGACCCGATCGCCGCCGCGATCACCAGCATCCCGATCAGGCCCCGGTACCAGCGCAGTGTCTGCTGCTGCCCCTCCAGGGACGCCCGGTCGGCCGTCCGGAACAGCTCCGGCAGCAACTGTGCCTCGACCCCCGCCGGCGGATCCTCTCGCACCATCAGTCGTTCCCCCTCGACGCTGTCCGTCCAGCGAGTATTCCCTCCATCAACTGCCCTACACGGGCACCTTTTTGACACCGCCCCGCGGTGGGTGATTGCCCGTCGGCCACGATTACCGGTATAACCGGTTACATGTCCCTGCACTGGAAGCTCGTCATCGACTGCGCCGAACCGCACCGCCAGGCCGCCTTCTGGGCCGCCGCACTCGACTACACCGTCGAGGACCACAGTGACCTGATCGACCGCCTGCTCGCCGCCGGGGCCGCGGGCCCCGACCTCGTGACCGAGGTCGACGGCCGCCACGCCTGGCGCACCCTGGCCGCCGTCCGCCACCCCGAGGACCAGCACGACCCGGCCACCGGCACCGGCCTCGGCCGCCGGATCCTCTTCCAGCAGGTCCCCGAAGCGAAGCAGGGCAAGAACCGCCTCCACCTCGACGTCCACAGCGACCCCGGCACCCGCGAGGCCACCGTCGAGCGCCTCCTGCCCCTCGGCGCCACCGTCCTCCACCGCGTGGACCAGCCCGCCGGCTCCTGGGTCGTCATGCAGGACCCCGAGGGCAACGAGTTCTGCGTCCACTGACGCGCCCGGGGACGGCGCCGGATCCGCGCCAGCCTGACGAAAATATCGGCGGCCCGTGCTCCACACCCCGACGACGACGGCCCCGCACCCGGGCGGGTGCGGGGCCGTCGAGGGCTCGGCAGCGGTCAGAGCAGGCCGAGGGCCGGCATCAGGTAGTAGAAGGCGAAGACGGCGGAGACCGCGTAAAGCGCCACCGGGACCTCGCGGCCGCGGCCGGCGGCGGCGCGGAGGATGCAGAAGGTGATGAAGCCGAAGCCGATGCCGTTGGTGATCGAGTAGGTGAACGGCATCATCACGATCGTCAGGAAGGCCGGGATCGCGATGGTGTAGTCGGCCCAGTCGATGTCCTTGATCGAGTTGGCCAGGATCAGGAAGCCGACGGCGACCAGGGCGGGGGTGGCGGCCTGGGCCGGGACCATGGTGGCGAGCGGGGTGAGGAAGAGGGCCACCACGAAGAGGCCGCCGGTGACGATCGAGGCGAAGCCGGTGCGGGCTCCCTCGCCGACGCCCGCGGTCGACTCGACGAAGCAGGTGTTGGCCGAGGACGAGGTGGCGCCGCCGGCGGCGGTGGCGATGCCGTCGATCATCAGGACCTTGTTGATGCCCGGCAGGTCGCCCTTCTCGTCCAGCAGGTGGGCCTCGTCGGCGACGCCGAGGATGGTGCCCATCGCGTCGAAGAAGCAGGACATCAGCACGGTGAAGACGAAGAGGACGCCGGTGAGGACGCCGACCTTCTCGAAGCCGCCGAACAGGCTGACCTCGCCGACGAGGCCGAAGTCGGGGGCGGCGACCGGGTTGCCGGGCCAGGCGGGGACGGTGAGGCCCCAGGCGAGGGCCGGGATGTCGGCGATCTTGTCGATGACGACGGCGAGGACGGTCATCACCGCGATGGAGACCAGGATCGCGCCGGGCACCTTGCGGACGATCAGCACCAGGGTCAGCAGCAGGCCCAGCACGAAGACCAGGACGGGCCAGCCGAGCAGGTGGCCGCCGGTGCCGAGCTGGAGCGGGACGGTGGTGTGGGCGGCGTCCGGGATGCGGCTGACGAAGCCGGAGTCGACCAGGCCGACGAGGCTGATGAAGAGGCCGATGCCGATCGCGATGGCCTTGCGCAGGCCGAGCGGGACGGCGTTCATCACGCGCTCGCGCAGACCGGTGGCGACCAGGAGCATGATCGCGAAGCCGGCCAGCACCACCATGCCCATGGCGTCGGGCCAGGTCATCTTGGGCGCGAGCTGGAGGGCGACGATGGTGTTGACGCCGAGGCCGGCGGCCAGGCCGATCGGTACGTTGCCGATGACGCCCATGAGCAGGGTGGTGAGGCCCGCGGTGAACGCCGTGGCGGTGACCAGCTGGGCGCTGTCCAGGTGGGCGCCGTTCATGTCCGTGGCGCTGGCCAGGATGATCGGGTTCAGCACCAGGATGTACGCCATGGTGAAGAAGGTGGCGATTCCGCCGCGGATCTCGCGCGGCAGGGTGGAGCCGCGCTCGCCGATCCGGAAGTAGCGGTCCAGTGCGCCGGACGGGGACTTCGGCGCGTCGGAGGTGGGCTCGGGCGACTCTGCGGTCGGCTGGGCCACGGGCATGCTGCGTCCTCTGGTGGGGGCTGAGGAGGGGGGACCCACCCGGAGCGACGGTGGCCGGGCGGCCCGGTGGGACGGGCACGAAGCAAGGTGTCCTGAGCATGCCGCGGCCGACCGGAGACATAAGTATGGATTCCTCGATCGCTCGTACGCTATCTTCGCGCGTAGAACGAAGGGGTTCCCGAAAAGAAGGAGACAGCGGCCGCACGGAATCGGACAAGCGCCCGCCGCACCGTACCCTAGGGCCCATGCCGAAGACGCCGCTGCACCCCTCGCCCCCGCCGCTGGAGGCCAACGATGTCGCCATCGTCGGCGGCGGCACGGTGCTGTGGTTCGTCGCCTTCCTGGCCATGCTCCCCTTCTGGGGAACCCTCTCCGACCACGGCCACGGCAACTGGCCGTGGATCTGCCTGGCCGGCAGCGGCCTCGGCCTGATCGGCCTCTGGTACTGCCGCGCCCGCCGGGACGCCATCGCCCGCAGCCGGGCCACCGGAACGGCCGACGCCGCCGGGGCCGCCGCGGCGCGGGAGCAGGCCCCGAACGGCAACGGCACCGACCCGGCCACCCGGTCGGACTGAATAGTCCTTTAGTAGCACGCATCGGACATAAGGCACCCGTAGAGTCGGTGCCATGACGCAGCCCGCCCAGCCTGCCGGGGACCAGCCCACCGAGGAGAAGTCCGAGGGCGCCCACCCGCTCGGGCTGCTGCCCGGCCGGCGCGGCGGGCTGACCGCCGCCGAGGTGGCCGAACGGGTCGCCCGCGGTGAGGTCAACGACGTCCCGGTCCGCTCCAGCCGCTCCGCGAAGGAGATCGTCCGGGCCAACGTCTTCACCCGCTTCAACGCGATCATCGGCGTGATGTTCGGGATCATCCTGGTCGTCGGCCCGCTCCAGGACGGACTCTTCGGCCTGGTCATCGTCGCCAACACGGCGATCGGCATCATCCAGGAGCTGCGTGCCAAGAAGACGCTGGACAGCCTCGCGCTGATCGGCGAGGCGAAGCCCCAGGTACGCCGGGACGGCGCCGTCCAGCAGGTCGCGGTCGGCGCGATCGTGCTGGACGACACCGTGCTGCTCGGCATCGGCGACAAGGTGATCGTCGACGGCGAGGTCACCGAGGCGGACGGCCTGGAGATCGACGAGTCGCTGCTCACCGGCGAGCCGGACCCGGTCCTCAAGCAGCCCGGCGACCAGGTGATGTCCGGCAGCTTCGTGGTGGCCGGCGCGGGCGCCTTCACCGCCACCAAGGTCGGCCGCGAGGCGTACGCGGCGCAGCTGGCCGAGGAGGCGAGCCGGTTCACCCTGGTGAAGTCGGAGCTGCGCAGCGGCATCGACAGCATCCTGCGGTTCATCACCTGGCTGCTGGTGCCCACCGCGATCGGTCTGATCATCAGCCAGCTGGCGGTGGAGGGCCGGGACTGGCAGGAGGCGGTCCGCCGGATGATCGCCGGGATCGTGCCGATGGTGCCCGAGGGGCTGGTGCTGCTGACCTCGGTCGCCTTCGCGATCGGGGTGGTCCGGCTGGGCCGCAAGCAGTGCCTGGTGCAGGAGCTGCCCGCGATCGAGGGGCTGGCCCGGGTGGACACGGTCTGCCTGGACAAGACCGGCACCCTGACCGAGGGCGGCATGGACGTCGTCGACCTTCGCCTGCTCGACACCGCCGAGGACCCGGACGGCGCCCTCCCGGACGGCCCCGCCCCCGACGGCCTCCTCCTCGACGGCCCCGCCCCGGCGGGCGGGCGGCGTCCCACCGGGCCCGGGGACTCCCCCGGCGGCCGGGTCGGGCTGGACGACCGCGGCACCTTCAAGGAGACCGTCAAGCAGGCGCTGGGCATGATGGCCGGCGCCGACGCCCGCCCCAACCCGTCCATGCAGGCCGTGATCGACGCCTACGGCGACGGCAGCGGCGAGCGGAACGGCGGCTGGCGGGTGATCGAGGCGATGCCCTTCTCCTCCGCCCGCAAGTGGAGCGGCGTGCAGCTGCTGGAGCCGCAGGGCGGCGAGGCCACCTGGCTGCTCGGCGCACCGGACGTGCTGCTGCCGGCCGGCCACCCGGCACTGGTCGAGGTGGACGAGCTGGGCGCCCAGGGCCTGCGGGTGCTGCTGCTGGGCCGCACGCCCGTCCCGCTGGACTCCCCGGATCCGGCCGCCGGCCTCCGGCCGCTCGCACTGGTCGTGCTCCAGCAGCGGCTGCGCGACGACGCCGCCGACACCCTGCGCTACTTCGAGAGCCAGCGCGTCCAGGCCAAGGTGATCTCGGGCGACGCCGCCGTCGCGGTCGGCGCGGTCGCCGCCCACCTCGGCCTGCCCGGCGCCGACCACCCGCTGGACGCGCGCACCCTGCCCGCCGATCCGCAGGCCTTCGCCGACACCGCCGAGCGGACCACCGTCTTCGGCCGGGTCACCCCGCAGCAGAAGCGCGAGCTGGTCGGCGCGCTGCAGTCGCGCGGCCACACCGTGGCGATGACCGGCGACGGCGTGAACGACGTGCTGGCGCTCAAGGACGCGGACATCGGCGTGGCGATGGGCACCGGCAGCGACGCCACCAAGGCGGTCGCGCAGATCGTGCTGCTCAACGACTCGTTCGCGACGATGCCCTCGGTGGTCGCCGAAGGCCGTCGGGTGATCGGCAACATCGAGCGGGTCGCCGGGCTCTTCCTGGTGAAGACGGTCTACTCGGTGCTGCTGGCGCTGCTGGTGATCTTCACCCACTCGCCGTACCCGTTCCTGCCCCGGCACTCGACCGTGCTCTCCACCCTCACCATCGGCGTGCCGGCCTTCTTCCTGGCGCTGGCCCCCAACAACGAACGGGCCCGGACGGGCTTCGTCCGGCGGGTGCTGCGGCTGGCGATCCCCGGCGGGATCATCGCCGGTACGGCCACCTTCACCGCGTACGCGCTGGCCCGCGCGGACCACGCGACCGACCTGGAGTCGGACACCAGCGTGGCCACCCTGACGCTCTTCCTGGTCGCCATCTGGGTGCTGGCGATCGTGGCCCGGCCGTACAACTGGTGGCGGCTGCTGCTGATCGGGACGATGTGCGGGGCGTTCACGCTGGTGCTGACCGTGCCGTGGCTCTCCGACTTCTTCCAGCTCTCGCTGTCCGGCACCCGGGACCCGTGGATCGGCGTCGGCATCGCGCTGATCGCCGGGATCCTGCTGGAAGTGACCTGGCGGATCATCCGGCGCAGGGCGGATGATTGACCGCACCGGACGGATCGAGCGCGAACAGGGGTGCCGGATGGCGCGCAGGGGTGGGGAGTTGGAGGCGTTCACCGCCTTCCTGGGCGGACTGCTGGCGACCGGGCTGCTGGCCCTGGCCCTGGTCGGGGTCGGCGTGCTGGGCGGCGTCGACGCCGGGCCTGGGCTGGTGAAGGTGGTCACGGCCGTCCTGGGCGCGGTCTGGGTGCTCGTGACCCTCGGGATCTACCTGCGGCTGATCGCACGCGGCCGGACCCGTTCCGGCACCCGCTCCTGAGACCGCGGGAGCGGGTGCCGGAACGCCCCGATCAGCCCTCGAAGTCCCGGGCGGCGGACAGCTCGTACGCCCGGTCCGGCTCACTGAGCGCGGCCAGCACCTCGAACCGCCGGTGCCACTGGCCGACCGACCAGGCCAGCCCCGCCGCCAGCCCCTCCGGGGTGGCCGCGTGCAGCAGCCCGGGCACCGGCGGCACCTCGAACTCGTCGTCCTCGTCCGCCTCTTCGGCCGCCTCCGGGTCGTAGGGCGCCTCCGGGGCCGGCGCCGCGGTGTCCCAGCGCCAGTCGACGGCGGCCTCGTCGCCGTCCGGGCCGACCACGAGCAGCTCCTCGTGCTCCTCGTAGGCGACCGGACAGCCGGGCAGCAACTCCCGTACCACGGCGGGGACTCGGTGCAGCACACCCTCGGAGAGCACCCGCCCGCCGGCCACCTCGCTGGCCAGCGAGACGTGCAGCCGCTCGGCGAGGTCGGCGGCGAGCGCCGGGGCGACCGGCAACAGCGCGTGGTCGTGCAGGAGTTGGACAAGGTCGGGGGCGTCCGCGACGACCGCGTCGGCGGCGTCCACGACCACCGTGTGCGCCGGACGGCGGCCGGTGGACCGGTCCAGCGGCGGCAACGCCCGCACCACATCCAGCGGTTCGATCCGCTCGACCGGTACGCGCGCCAACGCACTGTGGATACCGTGCAGTTGGCGGTGGCCGACCTCGGCCTCCGGGTCGGTGAGCCGGTCCAGCACCTCGTCCGGCCCGTGCGGCTCGGCGAGGAGCGCGGTCAGCGTGGTGCGCACGCCCAGCGCGTGCAGGAACTGCTCGTCGAGCGTGGTCCGCGCCTCGTCGTAGAGGCCGCGGAGCAGCGGGTCGGCGCCGGCTGCGCGCAGCCCGGCCGGCTCCCGGCCGTCCAGCACCGGGTGGTCGCGCAGCCACCAGGCGGTGTACGGCGGCAGGTCGGCGTACGAGCCGTCGGGCAGCAGGGTGCGGACGGGGTTGACCACGGCGTCCCGGTACGGCGGGCGGGCGAGGGCGGCCAGCGCCTGCGGCCAGGCGTCGTCCTCCACCAGGTCGAGGTCGCGGACGACCAGCAGTTCGGCGGCGACCGGCGGGACGCCGACCGGGTCGCCGGAGTCGGCGTTCAGCACCTCCAGCACCTCCTCGGCCCACTCGGCGAGGCCGTCCGGCGCCTCGTCGATCAGGCCGGTGGCGTGGCCGCCGGCGGCGCGGTCGGCGGGCGCGGTGGGGTCGAGCCGCTCCAGGTCGTCCGGGTCGAGCACCACGTCCTCGGCGCGGGCCAGCACGAAGTCGGCCAGCACACCGACGGCGGTGAGCACCTCGGGGCCCCAGCGCTCCAGCAGTTCGTCGTCCACCCAGCCCGCGTCGTCCTCGCGGACCAGCGCGGCGAACGGGCTGTCCGGCAGCACGAGTTCACCCGCGCGGGCCGGCTCGCCCTCGTCGTCGAGCAGTGCGAGACGGCCCAGCCAGGGGTGCTCGCCGGCGGCCGGGGCGGCGGCCTTGACCAGCGCCAGGACGGCGTCGGCGAGGTCGGCGGCGGCGTCCGGGTCGTCCTCGGCCACGTCGTAGGAACGGGCGACGGCGGCCCGCACCTCGGGGGTGTCCAGCACGCCGGCGGGGGTGGCGGCGCCGGCCCCCAGCTTGGCCAGCAGCGGATGGGCGGCCTCGGCGTGGGCCAGCCGCAGGTCGAGGACGGCCAGCGCACCGGCCAGCGACTCGGGGTAGCCGGGGAACGTCGCCCAGTCGGCGTCGTCCGAGGGCAGCAGGACGCGGCGCGGGCCGGTGACGGTCCGCCCGTCGGCGAGCGGGACGGGCAGCGCGCCGAGCGCCTCGGGGTCGGCCCCGCCGAGCGCCGCGTACAGGTTCCGCCACCAGGCCGGCTCGCGGTCCAGGCCGCCGAGCTGGTCGACCACCTCGGCGAGCGGCACGCGGCGCACGTTCAGCACCCGCAGCTCGGTCCGGCGCTCCAGGCCGGCCGGCAGCAGGCCGGGGAAGATCGGTGCCAGCGCCTCGACCACCGAACCGTCCGCGCCCTCCAGCAGCGTCGCGTCCCGGGGCCGCAGCGCGGGCGTGCCCTGCTCGACCGGAGCGGGGTGCGGCAGGAACGGCGTGCCGGGCAGCCGGGAGAGGATCGCGGCGCGCAGCGCGTTGTCCAGCGCGCCCTGGCCGAGCGGCCCGGGGACGAGACCGAGCGAGCCGAGGTCGCCGCCCCGGGCGCGCAGCAGGTCGGCGTAGCAGTCGGCGGCGCGCTCGGTCAGGAAGTCGGCGAGCGGGCCGGGGGCGACGTGCCGGCGGGTGGAGTCCAGCGGGTAGGAGGCGATCAGCAGCGCGGGCAGTCCGAGCGGCTCGTCGCTGGGCGTCGGCGCGTGCAGCACCGGGTCGATCCCGGGCGCCTGCGGGGCGCCCTGGGCGTCGATCGGGACGGCCCAGGTCACCGTCCAGTACGGGCGGGAGCGCTCCTCGGTGGGGCGGTCGGCCAGCAGTTCGGCGTCCAGGGTGCCGGAGGCGCCGGCGGTCTGCCAGACGGTCCGCCGCAGCCGGCCGCCCGCGTCGTCGGTGACGGTGACCTCGGTGACGCCGTCCGGCCGCGGCTCGGCGGCGCTGCGGGTGAGGATGCGGGTGCCGTCCGGGGTCTCCACCACGATCTCGGAGAGGCCGGCGAGGGTCAGCAGCAGGGCGTCGTCGACGGCGGCCAGCAGACGGCGGGTGAGGTCCTCGGCGGCCGCGTCGCGCAGCGGCAGGGCGACCACCGTGTCGTACCCCTCGGGCGCCGGCCCCTCGGCCGCGAACGGCAGCCGCAGCAGCGGCACATGGCCGTCCCGGCGGCGCAGCTCCTCGGCGAGCGCGGGCTGCGCCTCGGCCAGCGAGCGGGCCTCGCCGAGCGACCAGCGCACACCGCCGGCGGCGCCGAGCACGGCGGGCTCGTCGGTGACGGCGAGGACGGCGGCGAAGCCGACGCCGAAGCGGCCGACGGTGGGCCGGCCCTCGGCCGCGGAGTCGCGCTTGGAGGAGGCGCGCAGGGTGGACAGCGACTCGACGGCGGCGGCGTCCAGCGGCGCGCCGGTGTTGGCCGCGGCCAGCACGCCGTCCGCCAGGGTGAGCCGCAGCCGGCCGGGGGCGCCGCCCGCGCGGGCGGCGGCGTCGGCGGCGTTCTGCGCCAACTCGACCACCAGCCGGTCGCGGTAGCCGCCGAGGGCGAGTTCCTCCTCCGCGTTGGCGTCCTCCCGGAACCGGGCCGGGGAGGCGGCCCAGGCGTCCAGCACCCGGCGGCGCAGCCCGGCGCTGCCGAAGTGGTCCGCGAGGTGCTCGTCCGTTCCGCTGCCGATGATCCGAGGTTCCACTGGACCTGCCGCCTTCCGCCGCCCTGTACTTCGTACGGGGCATTCTCCCCCGCCCGGGGACCCCCGGCGGACCGGGGTGGGCGCGCGCCTGTGCCGTGGCGCCGTACAGGCCCGCTGAGGGGGGATCCGATGCGTCCGACGGTGCATCGGCGGCCGACGGCCGGAGGACGGCCGACGGTGCGGCGGCTCCCGGCCCGGCGGGCGGCTCGAACGGTGCGTGACACGATCGAACGGGACGAGCTGGTCGTCGGCCGCGGGCACTCCGACCACCGGTGCCGGCCGGCCGAGCCGTAGGAGGCCCCCGTTGGGCCGGGAGCAGGCCGTCGCACCGGCCGCGCGGGCGGCCCGTACGTACGTTCCGTCCGACGGCCCGTACCCGTACGGGAAGCCGGCCCGCCCGGCACCGGCGGCCTCGGTGCCGGTGCCTCCGGGCTCGCGAGGGCGGCGGTTCGACCGCCGCTGACGCCGCGACCCCCGGCCTTCCGGGGCGGGGGTCGCGGTGGGACACAGGACTCCGAGGCGGCCGGGCTCAGCAGTAGCCGGGCTCAGCAGTGATCGGGCTCAGGAGTGGCCGAGCTCCTCGGCCGGGGCATCGGGCTCGACGGAGCCGGAGGTGCGGTCGGGGTGCAGCTGCAGCGGCTCGACCACCAACTCGTCCAGGATCAGCTCGGACGGCGCCGGCGGGGCCGGGATGACCGCCGCCTCGGAGTGGCCGCCGCAGCCGTACGCGAAGGAGACGATCTGGCCGTCGGCCGGGCCGAACTCGTTGCCGCAGACACCGAAGGCCTGGCCGAGCGTGCCGCCGATCGGGATCAGGAAGCCGCAGCTGACGCAGGAGGCCGGGGCGGACTGCGCCATCGGGGTCTGCGAGCCGTGGGCCTTCTCCCAGCGGTCGGCGGCGAGGTGCAGGCCGAGCCGCGAGAGGACCCGGCTGCGGCCCAGGCCGAGCTCGTCCGCGACGGCGCTGATCTGGGCGCGGGCCGGGGCGGGCTGGACGTGCGGGTCGCTGACCACCACGTCCTCCTCGGCGACCTGGGCCACCGCGGAGTTCGGCGCGGGCTCGTCGTCGCCGCTCCAGCCGGGTTCGAGGCGCAGGTCGTCGGCGTCGGTGGGGAGCAGGTCGCCGGGGCCCATGTCCCCCGGGCGCAGCCGCTCGCTCCACGGCACCCACTGCGGGGCGAGGATCGCGTCGGAGCCCGGCAGCAGCACGACCTCGTCCAGCGTCACGTTCTTGGCGCGCGGGGCGCGGGCCACGGTGACCGCCCAGTGCCAGCCGCGGTACGCGGCGTCGAGGCACTCGAAGGTGTGGGTGACGACACGGTCGGCCTCCGCCTGGGCGCCGAGGTGCGCTCCCACGGTTTCCGCGCCGACGGCCTCTTCCGCAGCCTGGCGGGCGAGTTCGACGGCCTCGGCACAGAGCCGATCAGGGGTACGGCTTCGCATCGCAGCACTCACGGCGTCGATTCTCTCCCAGTTCTTCTGTCACCCACGGCGTGTTGCCTGTCCGTCGCGGCTCGGTGTCCCTCGTCCATTCTGCGCGACCGCGGCCCGCCTCGGATACCGGCCGCGCCGCTCGCCGGGTCCGGCGGGCGCCGGCCGATCGCTCGGGCGGACCCTGGGCAGGCTACCCGTCGGTCGGCCACCCGGCACAGTCCGGGGCCGTGCCCGGCCCGGGACGGCGGTGCGCGAAAGCGCCGGACGGACGGTACCCGCCGTGCTCACGGACGGTGCCCGGCCGCGCCGCGCGGAGCGGAATCCCGCGTTGCCGTCCCGATTCTGGGGCAGGATGGGCTTGTGGCGGACGAGAACCCGTCGCAGCACGCACTGCGCCCCTCGCAGGCCGGCAGCCCCGACGAGGCGAACGCCGTGCCGCGACAGCAACCTCCGGTCCACGGTGCGGGCGAACCGCAACCGGTGGACGCCTCCACGGCGCCCGCCGCCCCCTCCGGGCCCATCCCGGGGGAGCCCGCGGCCGAGGCGCCCCCGGCCGGCCGGACGACCGGCCCGGAGACCGCCGGCCCTGAAGAGCCCGCCCAGTCCGGGGAGCCCGCCCGGCCCGGGGAGCCCGCCCGGCCCGGGGAGCCCGCCCGGCCCGGGGAGCCCGTCCGGCTCGGGAAGCCCGACGCGCCCGCCCGTCCTTCGGAGGGCGACCCGCCGGAGGACGACCCCCCGGCGGAGGTCCTGCCGGAGAACGCGCGGCCGGAGCAGGACGGGGTGCCCGCGGAGGAGGATGAGGAGCCCCGCCGCCACTTCCTGGTCCGGACCGCCTCCGCCGCCGGCTCCCGCACCGGCAAGGTGGTGCACGGCACCGGCCGCCGGATCCGCCGGGCCACCTCCGCCGAGGGCGCCGGCGAGTCGGGCCTGGCCAAGCTGATCGAGCTGCACGCGCTGAACTCCTTCGGCGACATGCTGATCACCGTCGCGCTGGCCTCAACCATCTTCTTCTCCGTCCCGACCGGCGAGGCCCGCGGCCGGGTGGGGCTCTACCTGCTGATCACGATGGCGCCGTTCGCCCTGCTGGCCCCGGTGATCGGCCCGCTGCTGGACCGCCTGCCGCACGGCCGCCGGGCCGCCATGGCGATGTCGATGCTGGCCCGCGCCGTGCTCGCCTGGACCATGGCCGGCGTGGTGGCCGGCGGCGGGCTGGCGCTCTACCCGGAGGCCCTGGGCGTGCTGGTCGCGTCCAAGGCGTACGGGGTGGTGCGCAGCGTGGTGGTGCCCCGGCTGCTGCCGAGCCGGCTGTCGCTGGTGAAGGCGAACTCCCGGGTCACCCTGGCCGGGCTGCTGGCGACCATGGTGGCGGCGGGGGTGGGCGGGCTGCTGCACCTGATCGGGCCGGGCTGGCCGCTGCGCGGGGCGTTCCTGGTGTTCGTGGCCGGCACCCTGATGGCCTTCCACCTGCCGCACAAGGTGGACTCGGCCAAGGGCGAGCAGCGGGCCGTCCTGCACGCCGAGGAGCACGGGCCGGGGCACCACGGCATCCTGCACGGCAAGGCGTCCGTGCCGGCGCCCGCCGAGCAGCGGCCCAAGGCGTCGCTGCGCACCGTCGGCCCGTCGGTGATCCTGGCGCTGCGCGCGATGTCGGCGCTGCGCTGGCTGGTCGGCTTCCTGGTGATGTTCCTGGCGTTCCTGCTCCGCGAGGAGCCGATCGGCGATCTCGATCCGACCCTGGCGCTGGGTGTGGTGGCGCTGGCCGCCGGGACGGGCAACGCGCTGGGCTCGGTGCTCGGTGCGATGCTGCGCACCCGCGGCCCGGAGGTGACGGTCACCGCGATGCTGCTGCTGGCCGGGTGCGCCACCGCGGCGGCCGCGCTCTGGTACGGCGCGGCGACCGTGGTGCTGGTCGCCGGGACGTCCGGGGTGGCGGCCTCGCTGGGCAAGCTGTCGCTGGACGCGCTGATCCAGCGGGACGTCCCCGAGTCGGTGCGGACCTCCGCCTTCGCACGGTCGGAGACGCTGCTGCAGATGTCCTGGGTGGCCGGCGGAGCGGTCGGCATCCTCCTGCCGCTGAACGGGGCGCTGGGCCTCTCGGTGGCGGCCGCGGTGGTCGGCGCGGTGCTGCTCTGGACGGTCCGCTCGCTCTTCCGGGTGGGGTTGCGGCACCGCTCGGCCGCGCCCCGGGTGGCGTAGGCCCCCTCTCCGGGGCCCCGCCGGAGCGGCGCGCGCCGCGGCCCGCGGCCGGACCGGCCGGTCCGGGGCACAACACGCGGTTGCCGACCCCCGCGTAGCGTGATCGGGAAAGCCCGGTAGCCTCTGACGCATGAGCCTCAGCACCCGTGTCATCGCCGCCCTCGGCGCCGTCGTCGTGATCGGCGCCGGCACGGTCGGCGGGTCCATCGCGTTCGCGTCCAACCAGCACGAGATCAGCGACCACCGCGTGACCCTGACGGTCGGCAACTCCTCGTTCGCGGCGGACCCGTTCTGCTTCAACGACGGCAGCCCGCTGACCGAGCAGCAGCAGGAGGAGTGCCAGGACAAGGCCGGGAAGGCCCTGGAGGACGGCACGCTCCCCAAGTCCGACGTGACCGTCAGCGACCGGATCGGCGTCGGCGTGAGCCCCGAGGTGGCGGACCGCGGCTGGTGGGCCAACACCAACGGCGGCCAGCAGGGCTCCGGCGGGCGCTTCATCCTCGCCTCGGCGGCGAAGGACACCACCTACTCGGGCTCGGTCCCGGCCAGCAAGGCGCTCAACGCCTCCGGCAAGACCCTGATCACCGTGGTGGAGACCGACCCGCAGCAGCCCGACGCGATCTACGGTGTCTGGTACTTCCAGCTGAACACCCAGGACAACTGACGGCCGTCCGGTGACGGTACGACTTCCCGACGAGCAGTCGGGCCCCGCGCGGGCCCGGCTGCTCGTCGTCGTCGCGGTGCCCGCCGAGGCCGCTGCGGTGCTGCGCGGCCTGACCGCCGCGCCGGGCACCACCGCCGGGCCCGCCCCGGCGGCCGGCGACGGGACGTGGCCCGGCGGCGCACCGGACCGGGTCGAGCACCCGTCGGGGGTGACGGTCGACGTGCTGGCCGGCGGGGTCGGACCGGCCGCCGCTGCGGCCGGAGCGGCCACCGCCCTCGCCACCGCCCGCTACGACCTGGTGGTCTCCGCCGGCATCGCCGGCGGGTTCGCCCCGCACGCGCCGGTCGGCGCGACCGTGGTCGCCAAGCACATCGTCGCCGCCGACCTGGGCGCGGAGACCCCCGAGGGCTTCGCCGACGTCACCGAACTGGGCTTCGGGACCGTCCGGCACACTCCCGCACCGGCCGCCGTGGCACTCGTCGCCGAAGCCCTGAGCGTCGCCGGAGCCCTGAGCGCCGCCGTGGCCCTGGACGCAACCGGGGCCCTGAGCGCCTCCGGGACGCCGGGCCAGGGCGGCGGCCCCGTGCTCACCGGCACCGTGCTCACCGTCTCCACGGTGACCGGCAGCGCCGGACGCGCCGCCGCCCTGACCGCCCGCCACCCGGGGGTGGCGGCCGAGGCGATGGAGGGGTTCGGGGTCGCCGAGGCGGCCGCCCGGCACGGGGTGCCGGTGTTCGAGCTGCGCACCGTCTCCAACCCGGTGGGCCCGCGCGACCGGGCCGCCTGGCGGATCGGCGACGCGCTGGCCGCGCTGGAGCGCGCCTTCGCCGCCCTCCCCTACCCCGAGCTGCTGACATCCTGCCGGAACGCGTCGAAGGAGGCCGGCCGTGGCTGAACGGCTGAGCATCGCCTACTCGCCCTGCCCGAACGACACCTTCGTCTTCCACGCCTGGGCGCACGGGCTCGTCCCCGGCGCGGACGCCCCCGAGGTCACCTTCGCGGACATCGACGTCACCAACGGGCTGGCCGAGCGCGGCGAACTGGACGTCCTCAAGATCAGCTACGCGGCGCTGCCCTGGGTGCTGGACGAGTACACGCTGCTGCCGTGCGGCGGCGCGCTCGGGCGAGGCTGCGGCCCGCTGGTGCTGACCCGCCCCGACGGCGGCGACGACCTGAGCGGGAAGACGGTCGCCGTCCCGTCCGAGCGGTCCACCGCCTACCTGCTGTTCCGGCTCTGGGCGGCCACGGCGGTGCCGGGGGGCCTGGGGAAGGTCGTCGTCCTGCCGTTCCACGAGATCATGCCCGCCGTCCGGGACGGCCGGGTGGACGCCGGCCTGGTCATCCACGAGGCCCGGTTCACCTACCGGGACTACGGCCTGCGCTGCCTCGCCGACATGGGCGAGGCCTGGGAGCGGGAGACCGGCCTGCCGATCCCGCTCGGCGCGATCATCGCCAGGCGTTCCCTGGGCGCCGAGCGGCTGCGGGCGCTCACCGAGACGATCCGCACCTCCGTCCGGCAGGCCTGGGACGACCCGGCCGCCAGCCGGGAGTACGTGCTGGCGCACGCCCAGGAGATGGACCCGGCCGTCGCCGACCAGCACATCGCCCTGTACGTGAACGAGTTCACCGCGGAGCTCGGCGAGGAGGGCCACGGCGCCGTGCGCGCGCTGCTCACCCGGGCCGCCGCCGAGGGGCTGGTGCCCCCGCTCGCCCCGGGCGCGCTGGACTTCTAGAGCTCCCCCGGAAGCTCCCCCGGGTGTCCGGGCCCCGGATTCCCCGGGGCCCGGACACCGGCACTACACGTCGAACTGGTCCGCCACGCCGCGCAGCAGCACCGCCAGCTTCTGCCCGGCCGGCTTGGCCGGGTAGCGGCCGTGCTGGAGGCCCGGCAGCACCGCGTCCATCATCGTGATGAGGTCCTGGACGAGCGCCGCCATGTCGTCGGGGCTCTTCCGCTGGGCGGCGGCCACCGACGGCAGCGCGTCGAGCAGGGTGACCTGCATCGCCTGGTCGCCGCGGTGGCCGGCGACCACGCCGAACTCGACCCGCTGGCCCGGCTTCAGCGACGTGATACCGGCGGGCAGCGCCTTGGTGTGGACGAAGACATCGCCGCCGTCGTCGCGCGACAGGAAGCCGAAGCCCTTCGTCTCGTTGAACCACTTGACCTGGCCGGTGGGCATCTCGAACAGTCCTCGATATGGGTGTGAGGGACCCCCGGCCCTGGCCGGGGATCACTGGGTGGTGGGTGGGCGGACCGACCTTGGGGGGACGCGCCGACGAGGCGCGTACGGTCAGCACGCTGTAGAGAGCAGACTAACGGTCCGTCACTGTCTCATCCGCGTTCCGCGAAAGATCCGTACGGAGCTCCGGCGACCGCGGGCGACCCGGTACCGGCACGGCCGGGGCGCGGCTCGGCGCTTTCCACAGGCTCACACCCCCGGTCGAAGAGAGCGGGGCGCACCAGTGCGCCCCTCGGCACAGCCTGCATACCCCCGCCCAGCAGGGATCAAAACTCCCAGCGCCCGGGAAACTGCGCAACGTGACCGGACCGCTCGTCCGCGAAGCGGCGCCGGGCGCCGGTGCCGCGGTCGGCGGCCGGCGGGCCTCTGCGAGACTGGGACGGCAGCCGACCCCCGCAGAGGAGCAAGCCCAGTGAGCAGCCAGAGCGCCGACCACGGCGATTCCTACGTCAAGGCCGGAGCGATCGTCTTCGGGCTCGGCGCGCTCGCCACCCTGGTGACCTTCGTCCCGCTCTTCCTGCACCTGACGCCGCTGCCGACGGCCGCGTACTGGCTGAGCATGCTGATGCCGCTGGGCTTCCTGCTCGCCCTGACCGGGCTGCTGCTCTCGGCGCGTTCCCAGCGCCGCCGGGCGCGCGCCGAGGCCTGACGCCCCGGCCTGACGCCCCGGCCCACCCGCGTCGACGGTGCCCGGTGGCCGTGCACCGGTGGCCGGCCCCGTCGGCGGACTCCCGTCAGCGGCCGGCGAGGTGCCCGGCCAGCCAGGCCGGGAACTCGGTGAGGTCGGCCAGCACCACGTCCGCCCCCGCCGCCAGCAGCTCCTCCGCGCCGTACGGACCGGTGGCCACACCGACCGCGACGGCGTCCGCGTGCCGGGCGCCCCGGATGTCGCCGAGGTGGTCGCCGACGTACACGGTGGCGCCGTGCTCGCGCAGCGCGTCGCCCTTGGTCTCCGCCCAGAGGTCGCCGACCAGCGCGTCCGCGTGCAGGCCCGCGTGGTCGAGGTGGAGCCGGGCGTTCGGCTCGTACTTGCCGGTGATCACGGCGACCCGGCCGCCGTGCGAGCGGACCGCTTCGACGGCGGCGTGCGCGCCCGGCAGGGCGACGGTCGGGGCGAAGGCGTACTCCCGGTACAGCGTGCGGTACCGGTCGGCGACCGCGTCCAGGCCCTCCGCCGGGAACCAGTTGCGCAGCTCGTCGAGGAGCGGCGGGCCGAGCCGGGTGACCACCAGGTCGGCGTCGATGTAGGTGTCGGTCTCGGCGGAGAGCGCCAGGTAGGTGGCCCGGATGCCGGGCCGGGTGTCCAGCAGGGTCATGTCGAGGTCGAAACCGACGGTGAGCGGGGCATCCGAGGTCGCAGGCATACCGTCAGGCTATCCAACCCGTCGAACCCGTCGAACCGAACGATTTGCCCCGGCTTCTCCACGGAACTTAGGTTTGCCTGAGCTATCTGCGAGAGAGAGCCATGACCGACACCCCCGCGCCCGGCAAGCGGCGACTGCTGCGCCGCCGAATACTCTGGCTCGCCGCCGCCCTGACCGTCCTGGTCGCCGCGGCGCTGCTGAGCCTCGCGGTCGGCAGCCGCACCATCCCGTTCGACGAGACCGTCGACGCCCTGCTGCACGGCGGGGACACCGCCAACGCCGTCGTCGTCCGCGAGCTGCGGGTGCCGCGGACGGTGGTCGGCCTCGCGGTCGGCGCGGCGCTCGGCCTGGCCGGCGCCGTCATGCAGGGCATCACCCGCAACCCGATCGCCGACCCGGGCATCCTCGGCGTCAGCCAGGGCGCGGCGGCCGGCGTCGTGCTGGCGATCTCCGCGTTCGGGATCTCCACCCTCACCGGGTACGTCTGGTTCGGCTTCGCCGGCGCGGTGATCGCCACCGTCCTGGTGTACGGGCTGGCGGGGCGCGGCCGGGGCGGGGCGACACCGATCAAGCTGGCGCTGGCCGGCTCCGCGATGTCCGCGTTCATCGCCTCGCTCAACACGCTCGTCCTGACCACCGACGCGGCCGCCATGGACCAGTTCCGGTTCTGGCACGTCGGCTCGCTCTCCGGCCGCACCTCCGACGTGGCCTGGCAGCTGCTGCCGTTCCTGCTGGTCGGCACGGTGCTGGTGTTCTCGGTGGCGCGCGGACTGGACGCGCTGGCACTCGGCGACGACACCGCCAAGGGGCTCGGCGCGAAGACCGGGCTGGTCCGGGTGGTGGGCGCGCTCGGCGCGACCGTGCTGACCGGCTCGGCGGTCGCCGCGGCCGGCCCGATCGCCTTCGTCGGCCTGGCCGTGCCGCACGCCGCCCGCGCGGTCGCCGGGGCCGACCACCGCTGGGTGCTCGCCTTCTCCGCCGTGCTCGGCCCGGCGCTGCTGCTGCTCGCCGACGCGCTGGGCCGGGTGCTCTTCCCGCCGTCCGAGGTGCCGGCCGGGGTGATGACGGCGCTGGTCGGGGTGCCGGTGCTGGTCGCGCTGGTCCGGCGGCGAAAGGTGGTGGCGGCATGAGCGAGCGGGTCGTCCAGGGGCGCGCGTGGCGCGAAGCGCCTGCCGAGCTCTGCGAGGTGGGCGCATGAGCGAGCGCAGCGAGCGAGTCATCCAGGGGCGCGCGTGGCGCGAAGCGCCTGCCGAGCTCTGCGAGGTGGGCGCATGAGCGCGAACGCGGTCGCCCTGCGCGGCTACACCGTGCTGCGCGCCGGGCGGGCCTCCTTCCTCCTGCACCGCCGTTCGACCGCCGCCGCGCTCGGCCTGGTGCTGGCGCTGGCCTGCACCGTCGTCGCGTCGCTCTGCCTGGGCGAGTCCACCGTCTCGCCGGGCGAGGTGGTGAAGGTGGTGTTGGGGCAGCCGAGCCCGCACGAGCTGGTGGTCGGCGAGTTCCGGCTCCCCCGGGTGGTGGTGGGCCTGCTGGTCGGCACCGCGCTCGGCCTGGCCGGCGCGCTGGTCCAGACCGTCGCCCGCAACCCGCTGGCCAGCCCCGACGTGGTCGGCGTCTCCTGGGGCGCGACGGCGACGGTGGTCGGCCTGATGGCGTACGGCGTGGTCGGCTCCACCGGCGAGGTGCCGTACGCGGCCGTGGCCGGCGGACTGGCGGCCGGCCTGCTGGTGTACCTGCTGGCCTGGCGGCGCGGGCTGCACGCGCAGCGGTTCGTGCTGGTCGGCATCGGCATCTCGGTGGCGCTCTCCTCCCTCACCTCCCTCTTCCTCACCAAGGGCGACGGCTTCCAGGCGCAGGCCGCCAAGGTGTGGATGACCGGCAGCCTCAACGGCTCCGGCTACGACCAGGCGGCCTGGCTCGCCTGGGTGCTGCTGGCCGCCGTGCCGGTGGCGCTCTGGGCGGCGCGGGCGCAGCGCTCGATCTCCTTCGACGACGCCACCGCCGTCGGGCTGGGCCTGCGGCTGGACCGGATCCGGCTCGGCATGGCGCTGCTCGGCATCGTGCTCGCCTCCTGCGCGGCGGGTGCGGCCGGTCCGGTGGACTTCGTCGCGCTGATGGCCCCGCAGATCGCGCTGCGGCTGGCCCGCTCGGCGCAGATCCCGCTGTTCTGCTCGGCGCTGACCGGCGCGCTGGTCGTGGTGCTGGCCGACCTGCTGGCGCGGCGGCTGCTGGCTCCGACCGAGCTGCCGGTCGGCGTGGTGACCGGGCTGGTCGGCGCGCCGTACCTGATGTGGCTGCTGATCCGTTCCCGCCGTGGAGGTTCCTGATGTCCGCTGACGCGGTGTCCGCCAAGCCCGAGCCCACCCGGCCGGGGTCCACCCGGCCGGAGTCCGCCGGGCCGGAGTCCGCCGGTCCCGGGTCGGCCCACCGGCTCGAAGCGCGCGGCCTGACCCTCGCCTACGAGGCCCGCACCGTCGCCGAGGGGCTCGACCTGCGGATCCCGGACGGGAAGGTCACGGTGATCGTCGGACCGAACGCGTGCGGCAAGTCCACCCTGCTGCGGGCCCTCGGCCGGCTGCTGAAGCCGACCCGCGGCGCCGTGCTGCTGGACGGCGAGGAGCTGGCGCGCGTCCCCACCAAGCTGATCGCCCGGCGGATCGGGCTGCTCCCGCAGTCGCCGACCGCGCCCGAGGGCATCGCCGTCGCCGATCTGGTCTCGCGCGGCCGCCAGCCGCACCAGAGCTGGTGGCAGCAGTGGTCGGCGGAGGACGAGGCGGCCGTCGCCGAGGCGCTGGAGCGGACCTCCACCGCCGAGCTGTCGGAGCGCGGTGTGGACGAGCTGTCGGGCGGGCAGCGGCAGCGGGTCTGGATCGCGATGGCGCTCGCCCAGGGCACCGACATCCTGCTGCTGGACGAGCCGACCACCTTCCTGGACATCGCGCACCAGGTGGAGGTGCTGGACCTGGTCCGCCGGCTGAACGTGGAGCGCGGGCGGACGGTGGTCGCCGTCCTGCACGACCTCAACCAGGCGGCCCGGTACGCGGACCACCTGGTCGCCATGCGGGACGGGCGGATCGTCGCCCAGGGGCCGCCGGCGGAGGTGGTGACGGCGGAGCTGGTGCGCGAGGTGTTCGGGCTGGACTCGGTGGTGGTGCCGGATCCCGTGACGGGTACCCCGTTGGTGGTGCCGGGCGCGCCGTGGACGGTCAAGGCGAACGCATAGCGCCTTTTTCTCATCCAATTCGGACATAATCGACGGATTGCCATCCCGTCCCGATCCGTCCGAGGACCGCTGATGCCCCCGATCACCCGCCGCGCCCTGCTGACCGCGTTCGGCGGGCTCGGTGGCGCCGCCCTCGCCGGCTGCACCACGCGGCACGCGTCTCCCCCGCCCGTGGACGGCGTCGTCGCCGCCGAATCGGCCACCCCCGCGCCGCTGCCGGACGTCGTCGTGACCACCGCCACGGGACCGGTCGCGGTGCCGGGCGCGCCGATGCGGGTCGTCACCCTGGACACCGCCGAGCTGGACTCCGCGCTCACCCTCGGCATCACGCCGGTCGGCGCGGCCCGACCGGCGGCGGACCCGGCCTTCCCCGACTACTGGCCGGCCTCCCGGCTCGCCCCGATCGCGCCCGTCGGCGCCGTCGGCGACCCGGACCTCGGCGCGGTCCGCGCCCTGCGGCCGGACCTCATCCTCTCCAACCAGGCCCGGGACGGCGGCCGGTACGAGGCCCTGCGGGCGATCGCCCCGACCGTCCTCACCCAGACCACCGGCGCACCGTGGAAGGCCAACGTCCAGACGCACGCCCAGGCGCTGAGCCGGCAGGACGCGGCCGAGGCGTTCGCCGCCTCCTACCAGCGGCACGTCAACCAGGTGGTGACGGCGCTGGCGAACGCCAGGGCCGGCGGGCGGAAGGTCAGCCTGCTCCGGTTCGTCGAGGGCGGGGGCATCCGGCTGTACGGGAGGCAGAGCTTCCCCGGGTCGGTGCTGGCCGACGTCCAGCTGGGGCGGCCGGACTCGCAGAACGGCGACCAGGCCGAGGTGGAGATCCCCGCGGACCAGCTCGCCAGGGCCGACGGCGACCTGCTGCTGTACGCGACGTACGGCGACCCCGGGCGGGCCGGCACGACGGCCGCGCTGGCGAGCCCGGCGTGGCAGGGCCTCGGCGCGGTCAAGGCGCACCGCGCGTTCCCGGTCGACGACCAACTGTGGTTCCAGGGGATCGGCTACACGGGGGCCAACTACGTCCTGACGGAGCTGCAGCGCTTCCTGGGCGCCTGAGCGGCGGCGGGACGCCTACGCCTACTCCTACGCCTACTGTCCCGGATCGGCCGCCCGGCGCCGCCGGACCGACATCGCCAGCAGGAAGACGGCCGACAGCACCGCCGCCAGCCGCAGCACCTCGGGCGCGGAGCTCCACACGGCGTCGGTGGCCTGCTGCCCCTGTTCCAGCCCGGTGCCCCAACGCCCCTGGGCGCGCCCCCAGAACCAGAGGGAGCTGCCGCTGACCGTCATCAGCGGAATCCCGAACACGGCCAACTTGCGGGTGAAGTCGGTCAGGTGGCGGGACAGGTAGCCGAGCGCCCAGCCCACCAGCATCGCGATCAGCTGACCGGTGACGGCGCCGCCCACCAGGACGGCGGCGGCGAGCAGCAGCAGGGGCGCAGGTCGACGCCCCGCCGCCGCACCGGACTTCGCCGGCGCCGCAGGGGTCCCGGCGTCGGGAGCGGGAGCGGCCCCCCGGCCCCGGCCCTTCGACCTGCCCGGTCTGCCCTTGTCCTTGCCGCTGCCCTTGCCCGGCTTCGCCCCGCCCGGCTTCCCCTGCGCTCCCTGCCCCTTCCCCGCCCTGCCCTTCCCGGGCGCGGCGTCGGCACCCGGCTCGGCAGCCGACTCGGTGGCCTCGTTCCCGGCGGCGTCCGGACCGTCCTCGTCGGTGCCGTCCGGGGCGCTCCGCTGCTCGGGGATCGGCTTGTTGGACGCGACCGGCCCCTCCCCGAAGTCGATCGACACGTAGTCCCAGTCACCCGTGCTCATCGCCCGGTACGGCGCGGGCAGCGCATCCGGGTCGTCGGGCGCCCCCTCCACGCGCTTCGACACCCATGGCGAGTCCCCGCCGAACGAGGGCGAGGCCGGTGGCCGCGCGGCGGACGACGAGGGCGGGACGGGCGCGGCGGGAGACGCGGGAGGCGTGGACGGAGGCGCGGGAGGCGGTGCAGCGGGGCGCGGCGGTGCCGACGGGCGCGGAGGCGTAGCGGGCGCCGCCTCCTGGGCGTACACGCTGTCCCCGTCACCCGCTCCGGCCTGGCCCGCAGTACCCCCCGAGCCCGGTGGCTCGCTCCAGGGCCCCTGCTTGCGCCACCACTCGCCGTCCGACATCCCCACCACACCCCGCCTTGCCCGAACCCGTACCGGAACCCGTACCGAAACCCGTCCCCAGCCTCGCTGCCCGTGACGGTACCCACCCGCCGTCCCGCCACGCGAGCCGAACCGTGCTCCGGGCCGCCCGCGCCGGGTCGTACGAACCGCCCCGCCCGCCGACGCCCGTCCCGACCCGTGCCCGGGGCGGCACCGTCCCGACCCCGTCCCGACCCCGATCCGGCCCCGGCCCGCCGGCGGAACCGACCCGCACCACCCGGTCTCCGCCCCATCCCCCACCCCGCCCCGGCCCGACTAACCTAGGTCGAATGACCACACAGCAGGGCCCCCAACGCCAGGCCAAGTCCGCCGCCGGCCCCCGCACCCTCGCAGAGGAACTCCGCACCCGGCCCGACGACGACCTCGCCACCCTGCTCCGGTCCCGCCCCGACCTGCTCAACCCCGTTCCCGGCGACCTCACCCAGCTCGCCGCCCGGCTCTCCTCCCGCGCCTCCGCCCTGCGCGCACTGGAGCGGCTGGACCGGTTCACCCTCCAGGTCGCCGAGGCACTCGCCGCCCTCCCGGACGGCGCCTCCCCCACCGCCGTCCGCACCCTGCTCGCCGGGCCCGCCAAGGTGAAGCCGCACCCCGGCGCCACCCCGCTGACCGCCGCCGACCGCTCCGCCGTCGCCGCCGCGCTCCCCCGGGCGCTCGCCACCCTGCGCGACCGCGCCCTGCTCTGGGGTCCCGACAACGGCCTGCGGCTGGTCATCGCCGCCCGCGAGGCGCTCGCACCGACCGCCGCCAACCCCGGCCGCACCGGCCTCGGCCCGACCTTCGCCGAGGCGAGCACCGGCATGTCCCCGGCCCGCCTCCAGCAGCTGCTCGACTCCGCCGGGCAGCCGCCGACGCCCGACCCGGTCTCCGCCGTCGGCGCGTTCGCCGCGCTGCTCACCGACCGCACCCGCTGCGACCAGCTGCTCGCCACCGCCCCCGAACCGGCGCTACGGCTGCTCGAACGGCTGGTCTGGGGGCCGCCCACCGGCACCGTCCCGGACGCCACCCGCCCGGTCACCGCCGCGGACGCGCAGAGCCCGGTGGAGTGGCTGCTCGCCCGCGGCCTGCTGTTGCCCACCAGCCCGGGCAGCGTCGTCCTCCCCCGCGAACTCGCCCTCCACCTGCGCGGCGGCCGCTCGCACCGCACCGTCGAACCGGTCCAGCCCGAACCCTCGCCCGCCGCTCCACCGCGCGATCCACAGGCTGTGGACAACGCGGCCGCCGGACAGGCGCACACCGCCGTCCGGACCGTCGAGGAACTGCTCGACCTCTGGGGCCTCACCCCGCCGCCCACCCTGCGCGCCGGCGGCCTCGGCGTCCGCGACCTCAAGCGCACCGCGCAGGCCCTGGAGACCACCGAGCAGCTCGCCTCCTTCTGGATCGAACTCGCCTACACCTCGGGGCTGCTGGCCCCGGACGGCGAGGCCGACGAACGCTGGGCCCCCACCCCCGGGTACGACGACTGGCTCCACCTCGGCACCGCCGCACGCTGGACCGTCCTCGCCCAGGCCTGGCTCGCCGCCACCCGCGTCCCCGCCCTCGCCGGCAGCGCCGACAGCAAGGGCAAGCCACGCGCCGCCCTCGGCCCGGAGCTGGACCGCACCCTCGCCCCGTCCGTCCGCCGCGCCGCCCTCGCCCTGCTCGCCGAACTGCCGCCCGGCACCCCGGCCACCGCCGACGAACTGCTCCCCACCCTCCGCTGGCAGCGCCCGCTGCGCGGCGGCCCGGCCGCCCCCGACGGCCGCGACCTGCGCGACGACCTCGCCGGCTGGACCCTCGCCGAGGCCGAACTCCTCGGCATCACCGGCCGGGGCGCCCTCGCCGCCCCCGCCCGCGCGCTGCTCACCGCCGAGGCCGACCCCGCCGAGGTCCTGGCGCCGCTGCTGCCGCAGCCGCTGGACCACGTGATCCTCCAGCCCGACCTCACCGCGGTCGCCCCCGGCCCGCTGCTCACCCCGCTCGCCCACGCGCTCGCGCTCTGCGCCGACATCGAGTCCAAGGGCGGTGCCACCGTCTACCGGTTCACCCCCGAGTCGGTCCGCCGCGCCCTCGACGCCGGCCGGAGCGCCGCCGACCTGCGGGCCTTCCTGGAACAGCACTCCCGGACGCCGGTCCCCCAGCCGCTCGGCTACCTGATCGACGACGTAGCCCGCCGGCACGGCATCCTGCGGGTCGGCGCCGCCTCCTCGTACCTGCGCTGCGACGACCCTGCGCTGCTCAACGAGGTGCTCGCCGACCGCCGCTCCGTCGAACTGCGCCTGCGGCTGCTCGCCCCCACCGTGCTGGCCTCCCAGGCCCCGCCCGACGTCCTGCTCGCCACCCTGCGCACCATGGGGTACGCGCCCGCCGCCGAGTCCGCCGAGGGCGACGTGCTGATCACCCGCCCCGACAGCCACCGCACCCCGCCCCGGGCGGCCCCCGTGCCCGTCCCGGACGGGCCGCCCACGCCGGACGACACGCTGCTCGCCGCCGCGATCAAGGCGATCCGGGCCGGCGACCGCGCCGCCACCGCCGTCCGCCGCGAACCGGCCGCCACCGCCGCCACCGGGCGCCAACTCCCGCGCACGGCGGCGGCCGAGACGCTCGCCGCGCTCCAGACGGCCGTCCTGCTCGGCGAGCGGATGTGGATCGGCTACCTCAACGCCGAGGGCCTCGCCAGCCAGCGGATCATCGACCCGGTCAAGGTCGAGGGCGGCTTCGTCACCGCCTACGACCACCACGACGGCGAGCTGCGCACCTTCGCGCTGCACCGGATCACCGGCGTGGCCGAACTCGACGAGTAGCGGCGCGGCCGGACCCGCCGACCACGGGCCCACCCGCCACGGACCCGCCGACCACGGACCCGCCGGCGGAAGGTCGGCCCGGCCGGAGGGCCGGTGCGGCGGAAGGTCAGTGCCCCTGCTGCTGGGCCGCCTGCTCCGCCTGCTTCGCCTTCATCGCCTTGTCCGCCATGGCGGCGAGGTCGCCCTGCCCGACCGGCATCACGGAGTTGGCTCCGGCCAGGTCGGCGAGCAGGAACGCGGGCGCCGCGAGCGGACCGCCCGGCCCCTCGCCGATACCCGCCAGGGCGTGCGCGGAGGTGGCCGAGGAGGCGGTGGCGGCGAAGGCCGTACCGGCCAGGGCGAGAGCGGTGAGGACGCGCTTCGACTTGTTCATACCCGCATCAACGAGCCGCGCCGACCCTGGTCACCCCCTCCCGGCCGCCCCGGAACCCGCGCCCGCCCACCGCCCGCCCACCGCTCGCGCCCTGTGCTGCGGTTGACGCACACCGCCCGGCGGCGTAGTCCGGAGGAAGAGGGAAGGGGGGCGACGGAAGGAGCCATCATGCTCGGCGACCCGATCGGCGAAACCACGGGCCGGGACATCGGCCGACGCGTCCTCGCCGCGGAGGAAGGACACGTCGTCGTCGAGGTCTCGTTCGAGGGCAGCGGCGACTACTACGGCACCCCGGTCAAGGGGTTCGGCACCTACGAGTCCGAACTCCGCGCCGACGGCACCCTCCGCGGCGAGGGCCAGGGGGTCGACATGACCGCCGACGGCCAGTCGATCAGCTGGCACGGCATCGGCATCGGCCACTTCACCGAGGGCGGCGGCACCAGCTGGCGCGGATCGCTCTTCTTCTCCACCGCTTCGCCGCAGTTCGAGCGCCTCAACGGCATCGTGGGGCTCTTCGAGTACGAGGTCGACCCGGACGGCAAGTCCACCGGCAAGTACCACGAGTGGAAGTAGCCTCCCGACCACACCGCCGGATGCGCGACACTGGAGGGTCTGCGTCCCTGCAGACCTGTCAGCCAGTGGAGGGCTTCCCCGCGTGAACGACGGACCACTCATCGTCCAGAGCGACAAAACTCTCCTCCTGGAGATCGACCACCCCAAGGCCGCCGACTGCCGGCGCGTCATCGCGCCGTTCGCCGAACTGGAGCGCGCGCCCGAGCACGTGCACACCTACCGGGTCACCCCGCTCGGGCTGTGGAACGCGCGCGCCGCCGGCCACGACGCCGAGCAGGTGGTCGACGCCCTGGTCACGTACTCGCGCTACCCCGTGCCGCACGCACTGCTGGTCGACGTGGCCGACACCATGGCCCGCTACGGGCGGCTCCGGCTCAGCAAGCACCCCACCCACGGCCTGGTGCTCACCACCACCGACCGCCCGGTGCTGGAGGAGGTGCTGCGCTCCAAGAAGATCGCCCCGCTGGTCGGCGCCCGGGTCGACCCGGACACCGTCGTCGTGCACCCCTCCGAGCGCGGCCAGATCAAGCAGGTGCTGCTCAAGCTCGGCTGGCCCGCCGAGGACCTCGCCGGCTACGTCGACGGCGAGGCGCACCCGATCGAGCTGGACGAGAACGGCTGGCAGCTGCGCCCCTACCAGGCGCAGGCCGTCGAGGGCTTCTGGCACGGCGGCTCGGGCGTCGTCGTGCTGCCCTGCGGCGCCGGCAAGACGCTGGTCGGCGCGGCGGCGATGGCGCACGCCAAGTCGACCACGCTGATCCTGGTCACCAACACCGTCTCGGCCCGCCAGTGGAAGCACGAGCTGGTCAAGCGGACCTCGCTCACCGAGGACGAGATCGGCGAGTACAGCGGCACCAGGAAGGAGATCCGCCCGGTCACCATCGCGACGTACCAGGTGATGACCACCAAGCGGAAGGGCGTCTACGCCCACCTGGAACTCTTCGACGCCCGCAACTGGGGCCTGGTCGTCTACGACGAGGTGCACCTGCTGCCGGCGCCGGTCTTCAAGTTCACCGCCGACCTCCAGGCCCGCCGCCGGCTCGGCCTGACCGCCACCCTGGTCCGCGAGGACGGCCGCGAGGGCGACGTCTTCTCGCTCATCGGCCCCAAGCGCTTCGACGCGCCGTGGAAGGAGATCGAGGCCCAGGGCTACATCGCGCCCGCCGACTGCTGCGAGGTCCGGGTCACCCTGACCGACACCGAGCGGCTCGCCTACGCCACCGCCGAACCCGAGGAGCGCTACCGCTTCTGCGCGACCACCGCGACCAAGCGCCGCGTGGTGGAGGCCCTGGTCAAGAAGCACGAGAAGGACCAGACGCTGATCATCGGCCAGTACATCGACCAGCTCGACGAGCTCGGCGAGACCCTGGACGCACCCGTGATCAAGGGCGAGACCAGCAACGCCCAGCGCGAGAAGCTGTTCGACGCCTTCCGCAACAAGGAGATCAGCGTCCTCGTCGTCTCCAAGGTCGCCAACTTCTCCATCGACCTGCCCGAGGCGACCGTCGCAATCCAGGTCTCCGGCACCTTCGGCTCCCGCCAGGAGGAGGCCCAGCGGCTCGGCCGCGTGCTGCGCCCCAAGGCCGACGGGCACTCCGCGCACTTCTACTCCGTGGTCGCGCGCGACACCGTCGACCAGGACTTCGCCGCCCACCGCCAGCGCTTCCTCGCCGAACAGGGCTACGCCTACCGCATCATCGACGCGGACGACGTGCTGTAACAGGTCAGGGCCGGTAATCCAGGGCGTCCAACAGGCTGTCCACTGAGGTGCACGGGTTGCTGACGCACCAGCACTCGATCTGCCCGCCTGGCTGTTCATGCTGAGCGTGCAGATCGAGTGCCGCCGCCCGAGCCTTCCCGGTCAGGCCCCTGACATCGTCGAAGTCGAACGCCTTCCCCTTGGGGTCGTACCCCTTGAGGACCTTCGCCAGCTCCTTGGCGGCCTGATTGCTGTGCAGGTACGCCCGCCCCCGCCCGAAGTGGAGCAGCAGCCAGAGTTCGAAGCACGGCGAGGAGACCGCGCACTTCACGGCGTTCTCCCGGGCCAGCCTCAATGCGCGGCCGAGAGACGGTGCCTGTTGCGGGGCCTCGACGTCCAGCACGCACCACACCTCGTCGAACGACTCGTCCGCCCGTGCGGCATGTGCTATCGCGGAGTTCACAAGGGACCACGGCTCGCCGTGCGTGTTGCCGATCTTCAACGAGATCGGCTTCTGCCGAAGGTCCTTGATGAGGCCACGAAGGTAGATCTTCTCGGTGACCGCCCCCTCGCAGTAGACCAGGAAGCGCCGCTCCTGCTCACGCGTGTTCGCGTTCTGCTTCTTCGTCCCGAGCGGCTTGCCCCGCCTCATCGACCCCACGCTTCGCCCCGATCCCCACCAGAAGCTCTTCGTCGAAGAAAGGTAGCGCACCGTAACGTCCTGCGAGGTAGCGCTTCTCCAGATTCTCGACGCCGGCCCTGACCTTGAAGTCGACCAGCGCGGTCAGCTCCGTAGCGCCTGTGCGGGCGTCCTTGGTCGCTAGGTAGACCTGGTCCCTCTGCAGATTCGCCTCGCTGTGCGGAGCCAGCAGTGTCGCGTCATGTGTGTTGAAGAGGAGCTGGGCACCCTTGGTGTTCAGGTTCCGCTCCTGGAAGAGCGCCACCATTCGGGCAGCGAGATGCGGATGCAGCCGTGCGTCGAGCTCGTCGACGACGAGAAGCGAGCCGTCTTGCAAGGCGCCGACCACGGGACCGAGCAGTCCAGCCCAGGTGCGTGTGCCGTTCGACTCGTCATGGAGGTCGAGGGTGACCGGCCCACCTTCGGCCACGTGGACGAAACCGACCTGAGGCGCTGGCTTCACCTCGAATGTCTCGTCCTCCGGGATATCGGGGACCAGGACGCGCATGGCCGACCTCACCTGTCGCACGCGCTCATCGTCCCACTCCTCCTCAGTGATCGAAAGATCGGTGATACCCAGGTCAGCGAACTGGAGCAGGTTTCTGAGCCTGTCGCGATATTCATCCGATTTATCCCACAACCTGCGTGTCTCTTGGATCCTCGCGCCGAAGTTCGCGTCAAGTGCAACCCGGAGGCCCCGGTGGAACCAGCGGTGGATCCGCCGTAGGACATCGTGGTTGTTGCCCGCCCCCGCCGACAGATAGAGGCTGTTCGGCCGTACCACATCCTCAATCAGCCGCTTGCGCCCCCTGAAGCTCGGACCATACTCGTAGCGCGATGTCCCGTCGTCGGCCACCGAACGTTCGAAGAGACGGCGCGGCCGCCCCTCCGGGAAACTCCTGAGCCACTCCTCACGCACCTGCCGGTCGTCCACCTCGAAGCCGTACTCGAAATGAACGCCGTCCAGCACGATGTCCACGGCGAACGCGGACGGCACCGCCCTGCCCCTCGCTGTGAGCAGGAACGGGACGCGCGCCGTCCCGCCATCCGGCAGCCACCGGGCATGCGACTCAAGGACCGCGTGACGCATGTAGACGAGCGCCCGGAGCGCGTTGGACTTGCCCGACGCGTTGGCCCCAAGGATGGCGAGCGCGGGAAGCACTCGAACGCCTGCTGAAGGCACCTCGGCAACCGCGATGTCGTCGTGCTCGTCGGTGGCGACCAGGCTCAGCTCCTGCTCCTCCAGGAGCGACGCGTGGTTGGCCACCCGGAACCGCATAAGCATCGCTGGTCCTCCTCATCCACCTGATGGGGAGAGTACCCAAATCAAACCGCTGAAATCTGCGAAGTTCCGCAGAATCAGGCTTTCAGTTGCACTTTGCTCAGTACTTGACGCCGTCGCGCCCGAGGAGGACCACGCGCGCGGCGGTGTCGAGGGCGATGCCGACGTTGCGGACGGCGGTGGCGAGGGGGCTGCGACGGCGGCCGGGGGTGCCGGTCGCGGTGGCGCCGGCGGGGCGGGCGGTGGACTTCTGGGACGGCACTCGGGGCGCCGTGACGTGTACGGTGCTCATGCTTCAACGGTAGGTTCCGGACACCCCGGGCACATCACCCCAAAGGCCGTATCCGACAGGACGGAGGTCGTCCTCCAGGAGTACGGGAGCCCCGAGGGGCTGAGGGGCTGGAACCCGGGGGCCGAGCGGACTAGGATCGTCCGTCTGCCCCCTCCCGCACCGTGGTACCTGCTGTAGTCGCGCAGGCAGCCGGGGGAGGCGTCGACCGTTCGGCAACCGGTCGACCGTACCCACCGTGAGCTCCTACGATCCGCTGCGCCCGCGTCCGGGGCAGCCGGAAAGGTTCGCTGTGCCCGCCACCCCCACCACCGACCCCCTGCAGCGCGAGCGTGACCACCTGGCCGCATCCCGGGCCGCGCTGCGCGCGATGCGCGAGGACGTCGAGTCGCTGGACATCCGCGACGTCACCGGCACCTGGGTCACCGCCATCGTGCTCCAGAACCAGATCGAGGCCCGGATCGCCGCCCTGGCCGACCTCTCGCACACCCCGCTGTTCTTCGGCCGCCTCGACTACCTCCACGCGATCAGCGAGGAGCTGTCCGAGGGCTCCGGCGGCGAGAGCTTCTACATCGGCCGCCGGCACGTGCACGACGCCGACGGCGACCCGATGGTGATCGACTGGCGCGCGCCGGTCTCCCAGCCGTTCTACCGGGCCAGCCGGACCGATCCGCTGGACGTCGAACGGCGCCGCCGGTTCGGCTACACCGGCGGCGAGCTGACCGCGTACGAGGACGAGCACCTCACCGACCCGGCGGAGCACGACACCTCCTCCGCCCTGCTGGCCGCCGAGATCGAGAAGCCCCGCGTCGGCCCGATGCGCGACATCGTGGCCACCATCCAGCCGGAGCAGGACGAGATCGTCCGCGCCGACATCTCCGGCACCCTCTGCGTGCAGGGGGCGCCCGGCACCGGGAAGACCGCCGTCGGCCTGCACCGCGTGGCGTACCTGCTGTACGCGCACCGCGAGCGGCTCGCCCGGACCGGCACGCTGGTGATCGGCCCGAACAGCGCCTTCCTCTCCTACATCGAGCAGGTCCTGCCCGCGCTCGGCGAGCTGGACGTCGCGCAGGCGACCGTGCAGCAGCTGGTCGGGCACGTCGAGGTACGGGGCGAGGAGTCCGCCGGGGCGGCCCGACTGAAGGGCGACGCCCGGATGGCCGAGGTGCTGCGCCGGGCGGTCCGGGCCGGCATCGCCCTGCCCACCGAGCCCTGCGTGGTGGTCCGCGGCTCCCGCCGCTGGCGCGTCCCGGTGTACGAGCTGGTCGAGATCATCGAGGAGCTGAAGGGCCGCGACATCCGGTACGGCGCCGCCAGGGACGCCCTGCCGCAGCGGATCGCGCACGCCGTGCTGCTGAAGATGGAGCAGGGCGGCGAGGCCCCGGACGACCGGGTGCAGGACGCGGTGGCCCGCAACGCCGCGGTGAAGGCGGTGGTCAAGGAGTGCTGGCCGCTGGTCGACCCGGCGAAGCTGGTGCTGCGGCTGCTCTCCGAGCCGGAGTTCCTGGCCGCGTGCGCGGACGGCGTGCTGACCGCCGAGGAGCAGGCGGCCGTGCTCTGGCCGAAGCCGGGCCGCTCGGTGAAGACCGCCCGCTGGACGGCCGCCGACGCCGTCCTCGTCGACGAGGCGATGGACCTGGTGCAGCGCACGCCCTCGCTCGGCCACGTGGTGCTGGACGAGGCGCAGGACCTCTCGCCGATGCAGTACCGCGCGGTCGGCCGCCGCTGCACCACCGGCTCGGCGACCGTGCTCGGCGACCTCGCGCAGGGCACCACCCCCTGGGCGACGGCGAGTTGGCCGGAGGCCCTGCACCACCTGGGCAAGCCCGCCGCCCACATCGAGGAGCTGACCAAGGGCTTCCGGGTACCGGAGGAGGTCATCTCCTACGCCTCCCGGCTGCTGCCGGCGATCGCCCCCGGCCTGGCCCCGGCCGGCTCGGTCCGTGAGGCCCCGGGATCCCTGACCGTCCGTCACGTCGGCGGGGAGGGCAGGACGGAGGCCGTGGTCGAGGCCTGCCGCCGGGCGCTGGGGAACGAGGGGTCGACCGGCCTGATCGCGGCCGACGCGCACATCCCGCTGCTCGCGGAGGCGCTGGCGGCGGCGGGCCTGCCGCACCTCGCCCCGGGCACCGAGACCAGTGCGGACGCCCGGCTGACGCTCGTCCCGGCCTCGCTGGCCAAGGGCCTGGAGTACGACTACGTGGTGCTCGACGAGCCGGCCGCGGTGATCGCCGGCGAGCCGGACGAGCGGACCGGCCTGCGGCGGCTGTACGTGGCGCTGACCCGTGCCGTCTCGGGCCTGGAGGTGCTGCACTCGGAGCCGCTGCCCGACCAGCTGCGCTGACGCCCGGCGGACGGCGGACCGCATGACGTCAACGGCGGTCCGCGGACGACGAACGACGGACCGCATGACATCAACGGCGGACCGTGAAGCCACGGCTGCCACGGCTGCCACGGCTGCCACGGCGGGGGGCCGGCCCCGGGAAGGGCCGGCCCCGGCTCCGGCCGTGCTCAGCCGTCGATCAGCGCCCGCCACTCGGCGACCTTGGACGCGTCCACCGGCGACTGCCACCCGTCGACCCGCACCGCGCCGCCGACGTGGAAGGCGTCGAAGCCGGCCGCCCGCAGCCCGGGCAGGTGCTCGGCGCGCAGGCCGCCGCCGATCAGGATCCGCTGGGTGTGACCGGGCTCGCCGGCCCGGGCCAGCTCGGCCAGCAGGACGTCCCGCCCCGCGTCCACGCCACCGGCCGCGCCGGAGGTGAGGAAGGTGTCGAGCCCGGGCAGCGCGCCGACGGCCGCGCGGACCGCGGCCCGGTCGGCGCTGTGGTCGATCGCCCGGTGGAAGGTCCAGCGGCAGCCGGCCACCGCGTCGGCGACCGCCTCGGTGGCGGCGAGGTCGACGTTGCCGTCGGCGTCGAGGAAGCCGAAGACGAACTCCTCGGCGCCCTCGGCCCGGAGGGCGGCGGCCCGGGCGCGCAGCTCGTCCAGGTCGCCGGGCGCGAAGCCGTCCCGGATGCGCAGCATGACGCGCAGCGGCAGCTCCACGGCCTCGCGGATCTTGGCGAAGTCCTCGGCCGACGGGGTCAGCCCGTCGGCGGCCATGTCCGTGACCAGTTCGAGCCGGTCGGCGCCGCCCGACTCGGCGGCCTGGGCGTCCTGGGGCGTCAGCGCGATGACTTCGAAAATTGGTCTAGACATATCAGATAGCCTGCCACATCGGACAGCCCCCGGCGAGCCCCGTGCAGCCACCCGGAGGACCGGCCCGCCCGCCCCCGCGCCCGCCCCCGCGTCCGGCCCGGGCCCCGAGCCCGGACCCGAACCCCGCCCCGGACAGACCGAACGGCCGGCCGACCGGTCCCACAACCGGTCGTCCGGCCGTTCAGGGGCGGCGAAGCCCCGGCCGTCCCCGCACCGACGGGTTCACTCGGACCCCGTCGGGCCCGCACCGTCCCCGACGGTTCCGAGCGAACTCATGCGAGGCTCCGGCCACCTCCCGCCCCGGCTCCACCCCGGCCGAGCAGTCGGCCGAGCACCAGCAGCACCACCAGGGCGCCGCCCAGCAGCGGCAGCAGCCGCCACATCCCGCCGGACGTCTGCCAGAGCCGGAACAGGCTGAACTCCGCGCTCAGCGCCAGCACCGTCAGCCCCATCGCCGCCGGCACCAGCCACCCCCGCGCCACGCCGAGCAGCGCGAGCAGCGGGACGCCCAGCAGCAGCAGCGACGTCGGCCGGTCCATCAGCGCGAAGGAGCTGTAGAAGTCCTCGGCCAGCAGGACCAGTCCGCCCCCGACCATCGAGGCCAGCACCACGGCCCGGCTCCGCCAGGTCGGCCGCTCCAGCAGTTCCTGCGGTGCGAGCGCGAAGAGCGCACCGGACACCAGCTGCGGCGTCGCCGAGCTGGACTCCAGGAAGAGGCTCCACCCGTCGTTCGAGACCCCGGCCGCCTCCACCAGCCGCAGCACCCCGGCGAGGGCCACGACCAGCGCCGTCACCCGGGCCGCCTGCCAGCGGCCCGCCAGCACGAAGGCGACCAGCAGCAGCGGGACGAGCATCTCCCCGACGGAGGCGAGGAAGCCGGGGACGTGGGTGAGCCGGTCCGGCATCGTCAGCAGCCCGACCCGGTGGGAGCCGAACCGGCTGCCCAGGGCCTGCGCGACCCCGAGCCCGGCGATCGCCCCGGCGATCAGCGGCGCGGCCACCGCGAGCAGCCGCCCCGCGACAGAGGAGGCGGTCAGCCCGGCGCGCATGCGCAGGCCGTACGCCCCGAGGTCGACCGCCTCGCGGGCGGTGGCCAGCGTCCCCGACTCGGCCGTGCTGTCGGCGAAGACGGCGGACAGCTCGTCCCCGCGCTCCCGCCGGTAGCGGGCCGGGTAGAGCCGGAGCGCGGCGCGGAACGCCACCGGCTCCGCCAGGAATCCGGGAAAGGTCTGATGGGTCATGCGAAGGCCCCCCTGACCCTCAGGAACGCCGGGCGCGCGGTCCCGGACGGACGGACGGCGGCCGGCCGGACGGCCGCGAGTCGCCGCTGTGCCTCCTCGGCGACGGACCGCAGGCGTTCCGCCTCGGTGCCCAGCGCGCCCCGGCCGCCCTCGGTGAGCGCGTAGGTGCGGCGGGCGCGGCCGTCGACGATCTCCTCGGCAGCGACCTCGATCAGGCCCTGCTGGAGCAGCCGGTCGAGCGCGCCGTACAACGTGCCGGTGCGCATCTTGACCCGGCCGTCGGAAATCGCGGCGATCTCCTGGATGAGCGCGTAGCCGTGCCTGGGGGCATCGGCGAGCGCGGTGAGCAGAAGCAGCGTCGGCTCCTGCATGGCCCGTTCTGTCATGGAACTACATATACCGTCCACCGGCATATCCAGTCCAGAGGAATCGATCACCGATCCGGGTGAGTCCCGGACAGAATGACCCCATGCCCGACGCGCCCGACCCGGACCTCCTCGCCGCCTGGACCGCCCTGCTCCGCCGCTGCGGCACCGCCGACGACCCCGAACCGGCCGGCCGGGAGCTGCTGCGCCGCTGGGCCGAGCCGCAGCGCCGGTACCACTCCACCGGCCACCTACGCGCGGTCCTGGCGCACGTGGACGCGCTCGCCGGGCACGCCGCCGACCCGGACGCCGTCCGGCTGGCGGCCTGGTTCCACGACGCCGTCTACCGCCCGGACCGGTCCGAGAACGAGGAGCGCAGCGCCGCCCTCGCCGTCCGGGCGCTCGCCGGGGCCGGACTCCCCGCCGCACGGGTCGACGAGGTCGCCCGGCTGGTCCGGCTCACCGTCACCCACCGCCCCGAGCCCGGCGACCGCGACGGCGAGGTGCTCTGCGACGCCGACCTCGCCGTCCTCGGCGGCACGGCGGAGGCCTACGCGGCGTACGCGGCCGCCGTCCGGGAGGAGTACGCGTTCGTCCCCGAGCCGGACTTCCGCGCCGGGCGCGCGGCCGTGCTCCGCCGGCTGCTCGCGCTCCCCGCGCTCTACCGCACGCCCACCGCGCACGAGCGGTTCGACGCCCCCGCCCGTGCCAACCTGACCGCCGAGCTCGCCGACCTCACCTGAGCCTTCCCGGGCCCCGACGACCCCGACGGCCCCCGGGCCCGAAACCCGGAACGGGCCCGGCCGCCGAAGCAGCCGAGCCCGTCGCGGCGGAGCCGACGGAGCCGGTGGAGCCAGTGGAGCCACCGGCCCGGGGCGCCGGGGCGCCGCCCGTCACCCCGCCCGCCGCGCCAGCGGCAGGCTCCCCCGGGTGAACGCGGCCGCACCCAGCCCCGCCACCACCGGCAGCACCACCGTGACCAGCAGGATCACCCCCCACGGCGCGGCGAACGGCGCCGCCGAGTGCCCGGCGCCGTGCGCCCGGAGCAGCCCCATCGCGGGCACGAACCCGCTGACCGTGCCGAGCACCGCCCCGATCGCCGCGATCAGCGCGCACTGCAGCCCGGCCTGCACCCGCCGGATCCGCGGCGGTGCGCCGACCGCGGCCAGCGTGGCCTGGTCGTTGCGCGAGTCGGCCGCGGCGAGCCCGGTGGCCACGGCGGCGGCACCGAGCACCACGACGGCGGCGAACCCGGTGAGCGCCAGGGTGTTCAGGTCGCCCTTCGGCTGGTAGCCGCGCTCCACCCGGAGCTGGGCGAACGGGACGATCCGCGCCACGGTCGCCTCGGCCCGCTGCTGCTCCTTCGGGGTGGGTGCGGTCTCCGGCAGCCAGACCGACCCCGCGGGGCGGGCGTCGAGACCGGCCTTCCGCACCGCCTCGGCGCTCATCAGCACCGCCCCGAAGCGGGCGGCCTCCGGGTTGTCGACCAGGACGGCCTCGACGCCGACCTCCCGCTGCTCCTGCTGCGGCACCTGCCCGGGCTGGACCGGTCCCCCGGCACCGCCCTGCATCGTCAGCACGACCCGGCCGTCGCGCACGTAGGCGGGGTCGAAGACGACCGTCCGGCCGGCCGCCAGCGCCTCCTCGGCGGTCCGGTCGTGCAGTCCGAACAGGTTGTGCAGGACGGCCGCGTCGCCGGCCAGCGTCCGCGCCCTGGCCCTGCCCGGCTCGGACCGGCCCGGCCCCTTGGGCAGGACGCTGGAGGAGCACTCCGGGCAGAAGACGTAGACGACCTCGTTGACGTCGGCGCGGGCGCCGAGGCCCGGCAGGTCCTGCTCGACGGCGGTGCGCAGCCGGGGCAGCTGCGGGCTGTCCGGCTTGAGGGCGGCGTCGACCACGACGGCGCCGATCGGGGCCTCCGGCCGGTAGTCGGCGCGGTCCTGCGCGTCGGTGCCGGTGGTGTAGACGCCGACGGCGACGGCCCCGGCGACGGCGGCCAGCACGGCGGCCACGGCCGGCGCGGTCCGGCCGCGGTGGCGGGCCGAGTCGCGCAGGGCGAGCCGGGGCCCGAGCGGCAGCCGGCGGGCCAGCCTGCCGAACAGGGCGATCAGCATCGGGGTGAAGAGCAGCAGGCCCAGTTCGGCGGTGGCGGCGCCGGCGAGCACCGAGAGCGTGCGGGCGCTGAAGCTCCCGACCACCGGCATGCCGCCGCTCTCGTAGGTGCCGACGCCGTACAGCGCGACGGCCGCGCCGGTGCCGACCAGCACCAGACCCAGGACCGGGGCCCAGCGGCTGGGGGCGGTGGCGGTGTCCCGGCCGGTGAGGCCGGCCACCACGTCGCGGCGGGCGGCCTGGACGGCCGGCAGCACGGCGGCCAGCAGCGCGGTGAGGACACCCACGCCGGCGATCGCCAGCAGGTCGAGCGGGGCGAGCGCGAAGTGCCCGAAGCGGCTGCCGCCCGCCTCCTCGGCCCACGGCCGCACGGCGGCGACCAGCCCGGTGCCGAGTCCGATGCCGAGGGCGGCGCCGACGAGCCCGAGCACCAGCCCGGCGCCGAGGACGACGGCGCGGACGTGGCCGCGGTGCCCGCCGGCGGCGCCGATCAGGGCGAGCTGGCGGCGCGAGCGGCGGGCGCCCACGGCGAACGCGGGGCCGGCCAGCAGCGCGACCTCCAGCAGCGCCATCCCGACGACGGTGACGAGCACGACGGTCCGGTTGTCGGCGGCGGGTGCGGTGTCCGCCCAGCCGTTCTGCCGGTACGGGACCGCGGACGCGGCGGGCGGGTCGAGGGCGACGGCCCGGGAGGTGACGGTGAAGCCGTACCGGTTGAACTGCTGGACCTCGGCCCAGTCGAGCCGCTCGCCCGCGGGCAGCCGTACCAGCCACTGCTCGGGCGGGGCGCCCTCGTCGGTGACCGGGCCGGTCAGCCCGGGGGCCTTGGGCGCGAGCGCCGCCAGCGGGGCGATCACCTCGCCGGGCCGGCCGACCAGCTCCACCTTGCCGAGGTCCCCCGGGTGCTCGACCACGCCGGTCAGGGTGAACGGCGCGTCCAGGCCCTTGAGCGTGGTGGAGTCGCCGAGCCGCAGCCCCGCCTCGTCGAGGAAGGCCCGGGTGACGGCGGCCTCGTGCGGCGCGGCCGGTGCCCGGCCGTCGACCAGGTCGAGCCGGCCGGACCAGACCGGCGTGGTCAGGTCGGCCTCGGCGGTCGCGGTGGTGAACAGGCCCTCCCGGGTCGAGGCGCTCACCTCGGGCCCGGGGGTGGCCGGCAGGAGGACGGCGCCGTGCGGCAGCAGTTCGGCGACCAGGGTGGCCGGGGCGGTCCCGGCGGCCCGCTGCTGCTCGGCGGCGGCTCCCTCGGCGGCGACCAGCACCCGGACGCCGTCCTCGGCGAACGGGGCCTGTTCGACGGAGCGGCCCGGCCGGTGGGCGGTGATCAGCGCGTCGCTCCCGCCCATCACCCGCTCGACCCGCTCGGAGGGGGTGAGCTGGCCGCTGCGGTAGACCACGTCGGCGCCGGTGACGCCGAGGACGGGCAGCGCGATCATGGCGACGACGAGGGCGCTGCGGCCCTTGGCGCGCAGGGCGTCACGACGGGCGATGCGCAGCGCGACGCGGAGGGCGGAGAGCCTCATCGGCGGGCCCCGTTCCGGCCGGAGAGCAGCATCAGGGTCTCGGCGTCCCGGCCGATGCTCTCGTCGACGATCCGGCCGTCGTGCAGGAAGACCACGCGGTCGGCCCAGACGGCGTGCCGGGGTTCGTGGGTGACCATCATGGCGGCCGCACCGGCGTCGCAGCGGGCGCGCAGCACCGCGAGGACGGCGTCGCCGGTGGCGGAGTCGAGGGCGCCGGTGGGTTCGTCGGCGAGGACGAGGCGGCGGTCGCCGACGAGGGCGCGGGCGATGGCGACGCGCTGCTGCTGGCCGCCGGACATCTCCTCGGGGAAGCGGTCGGCCAGCTCGGCGATGCCCAGTTCGGTCAGCGCGGCCAGCGCCTCGCGGCGGGCGACCCGGCCGGAGGTGCCGTCCAGCTCCCGGGGCAGTGCGATGTTCTCCGCGGCGGTGAGGGCCGGTATCAGGTTGTAGTCCTGGAACACGTAGCCGATCGAGCGGCGGCGGAGGGCGGCGAGCCCGGTCCGGTTCAGACCGCCGAGTTCGACGCCCTCGACCAGCACCTGCCCGCCGGTGGGCCGGTCGAGCCCCCCGGCCAGGGTGAGCAGGGTGGACTTGCCCGAGCCCGAGGGCCCCATCACGGCGACGAACTCGCCCGGGTGGACGGCCAGCTCGACGCCGCGCAGCGCGTACACCTGGGCCGCTCCCTGCCCGTGCACCCGGATGACCTTCCGCAGGTGCAGGACGGGCCGGGTCGGATCTGACTGGGACATGCTTCTCCCCCTCGTTTCGCGGGGGCGGGCGGCCTCGCGGCCACCGACGCCCTACATACCGAGTATGTATACCTCCATCCGGGGGGATGACTCAAGTATCCGGCATAAGTCGATAGACTACATATGCAGATGCGCGACAGCGACCGGCGAAACGGGCCCCCACCAGCGAAAAGCCGCCGCCGCGCCCGGAGGCGCGACGGCGGCGAAGACGGAGACCGGAGACAGGAGGGAGCAGTGGGCAAGCAGCCGATGACAGGGAGCGACGGAATCCGGAGGTGAAGGGAGCCGAACGGAACCCCGGGGCGGGCGGAGCGTCAGGCGAGCTGCCCGACGGGCGCCACCACCGCGCCCTGCTTGCCGCAGACCCAGTGCGGCTCCGGCCCCAGCTCGGGCTCCACGCCGAGCGCGTGCGGATCGCCGTCGGCCGCGCACTCGGCGCAGAGCGGCCAGCGCCCGTAGTTCTCCAGCAGCGCGTCCTGGACGTCCTGGGCGACCAGCCCGAGCACGTACTCGGTGCCGTCCGGCCACTGCTCCAGCCACCAGCGCCGGTGCGTCACGGCCTGCTCGACCAGCGACACCACGGCGGCGTCCGCCACGTCCCGTGCGGTCAGGTCGGCCAGGATCAGCGCCCGTGCGGTGTGCAGCGCCGTCTCGATGTCGTCAGTCGAAGCCATCAGCCCATTCTCCCAAACGGCGGGCGCTCTCCCGCCCGCCCGCAACACCGCACAACGCCGCGACAACGCCGCACGGGCGGCCCCCCGAAGGGAACCGCCCGTGCGAACGAGGAACCGTCCGATCCGGATGGATCAGAAGTCCATGTCACCGCCCGGCATGCCGCCGCCGGCGGCCGCAGCCTTCTCCGGCTTGTCGGCGATGACGGCCTCGGTGGTGAGGAAGAGCGCCGCGATGGAGGCGGCGTTCTGCAGCGCGGACCGGGTGACCTTGGCCGGGTCGATGATGCCCTCGGCGATCAGGTCGACGTACTCGTTGGTCGCGGCGTTCAGGCCGTGGCCGGCGGGGAGGTTGCGCACCTTCTCCACCACGACGCCACCCTCGAGACCGGCGTTGGCCGCGATCTGCTTGATCGGGGCCTCCAGCGCGATCTTGACGATGTTGGCACCGGTGGCCTCGTCGCCCTCCAGCTCCAGCTTGTCGAACGCGACCGCGGCCTGCAGCAGGGCGACGCCACCACCGGCGACGATGCCCTCCTCGACGGCGGCCTTGGCGTTGCGCACCGCGTCCTCGATACGGTGCTTGCGCTCCTTGAGCTCGACCTCGGTCGCCGCGCCGGCCTTGATGACGGCCACGCCGCCGGCCAGCTTGGCGAGGCGCTCCTGGAGCTTCTCGCGGTCGTAGTCCGAGTCGCTGTTCTCGATCTCGACACGGATCTGGCTCACGCGGCCGGCGACCTGCTCGCCGTCGCCGCCACCGTCGACGATGGTCGTCTCGTCCTTGGTGATGACCACCTTGCGGGCGGTGCCCAGCAGGTCGAGGCCGGCGCTCTCCAGCTTCAGGCCCACCTCCTCGGCGATCACGGTGCCGCCGGTGAGGATGGCGATGTCCTGCAGCATGGCCTTGCGGCGGTCACCGAAGCCCGGGGCCTTGACGGCGACGGACTTGAAGGTGCCCTTGATCTTGTTCACGACCAGGGTCGACAGGGCCTCGGCCTCGACGTCCTCGGCGATGATGACCAGCGGCTTGCCGCTCTGCATGACCTTCTCCAGCAGCGGGAGCAGGTCCTTGACCGAGCCGATCTTGGAGTTGGCGATCAGGATGTACGGCTCGTCGAAGACGGCCTCCATGCGCTCCAGGTCGGTGGCGAAGTAGGCCGAGATGTAGCCCTTGTCGAAGCGCATGCCCTCGGTGAGCTCAAGCTCCAGACCGAAGGTGTTGCTCTCCTCGACGGTGATGACGCCTTCCTTGCCGACCTTGTCCATGGCCTCGGCGATGAGCTCGCCGATCTGGGTGTCGGCGGCCGAGATGGAGGCGGTGGAGGCGATCTGCTCCTTGGTCTCCACGTCCTTGGCCTGGGCCAGGAGCTGGTCGGAGACGGCGACGACGGCCTTCTCGATACCACGCTTCAGGGCCATCGGGTTGGCGCCGGCGGCGACGTTGCGCAGACCCTCGCGGACGAGCGCCTGGGCCAGCACGGTGGCGGTGGTGGTGCCGTCACCCGCGACGTCGTCGGTCTTCTTGGCGACCTCCTTGACGAGCTCCGCACCGATCTTCTCGTACGGGTCCTCGAGCTCGATCTCCTTGGCGATGGAGACACCGTCGTTGGTGATGGTGGGGGCGCCCCACTTCTTCTCCAGAACGACGTTGCGACCCTTGGGGCCGAGCGTGACCTTCACCGCGTCGGCGAGCTGGTTCATGCCACGCTCAAGGCCGCGGCGAGCTTCCTCATCAAAGGCGATGATCTTGGCCATCTGAAGTGGTCCTCCGGGACACGGTCGACTGCTCGGACCAAGGGGTGCCCGCGACGGACGGCCCTGGTGTGCGGGGGTCCCATTCCCCTACCGCTCCCTGGGGCCTCACCGACCCGGTCCGCTTATCACTCTCAAGCTGTGAGTGCTAACGCCAATGATTAGCACTCTGGGTGGGCGAGTGCAAGCCCAATCGGCGATCCGCGAGCCCTGCCGGGCCTCTCCGCGCGCCGCGCCGGACGGCCCCGCGACCGCGTCCGGACACGCCGACGGGCCCGTACGACACGTGCCGTACGGGCCCGCCGTGAAGCGAGAGGTGCACCAGCCGATGGGCCGAGCCGAACTCCTGGGTGTCGAAAAGGTCAGACCGCCGCGCGGACCATGTCCGCCTGCGGGCCCTTCTGCCCCTGAGAGATCTCGAACTCGACCCGCTGGCCCTCCTCAAGGGTGCGGTAGCCGTCCATCTGGATCGCGCTGTAGTGGACGAAGACGTCCGCACCACCGTCGACCGCGATGAAGCCGTAGCCCTTCTCCGCGTTGAACCACTTGACGGTGCCCTGAGCCATTCCGAACTCCCCTAGTGCTGTGCTGGCCCTTCACGCGCCCGCAGGTCTGCGGGCCCGGGTCTGGTTGGAGGCCGGCCCGGGGAACCCCCCCTGGGCGCAGCCGTGCACGCCACAATCCCCCCGACGCCGCCGGACGGTATCCGGCGAACGGGCGATTGCGTCGACCGCGGCTGAATGTATCCGGATCGACGCCCTCTGCAACAGGGTCAACGGTTGGGAATTCCCCGGTGTGATCAAGGGACAGTACGGGAGCAATCGGGAGGAAAGCCGCCTTTCCTCCCGGACATAGCGGACGGAATGCCCGAAATCCACTCCAGAATTCTGACACCGGCCTGACATGTTTCCCCGCCGCGGGCCGGTCGCCGGTCTCAACGACCGGACGGTCGGCGGCGGTACGGGTGCGGGCGGACCCGGTCACGGGGAGAGCGGGGAGGGGGCGGCTCTGTTCCCGGTCCAGCGACACTTTACTCCGACCGGGACAGAAAATATTCCCGCCAAAATACGACCGGCCGTCCGCGGCACGGAATTCCGTGCTGCGGACGGCCGGGAACGGCGAAAAGGCGCTCAGCAGCCGCCGGCCACCGCCGGAATGATCGAGACGCTCGCGCCGTCCTTGATCTCCGTCGCCAGGCCCTCGGCGAACCGCACGTCGTCGTCGTTCACGTAGACGTTCACGAAACGGCGCAGCTTGCCGGTGTCGTCCAGGATCCGCGCGGCGATCCCGGCGTGGTTCTTCTCCAGGTCGGCGATGACGTCACCCAGGGTGCCGCCCTCGGCGGAAACCTCGCTGGCGCCGCCGGTGTAGGTGCGCAGGATGGTCGGGATGCGGACGTTGGCGCTCATGGGGTCTTCTCCTCGATGCGGGGGCGGGGGCTGGCGGGGCTGGGGCTGGGGGCTGGCGGGGAGCCGTGACGGGGCGGGCCGGCGGTGCCGGCACCGGGGCCCGTCGGGGCGGACGGCCGGGCCGGTCAGGCGGACGCGAGGCCGGCGTCCCGGAACGACGCCAGCGTCGGCCGGATCACGGCGGTCATGCCGGCCTCCGAGACGGCGTCCAGCGTCTTGAGGCCGTCGCCGGTGTTGATCGCGACGGTCTCCTTCGACGGGTCCAGCTGCCCGGTCTCGACCAGCTTCTTGAGCACGCCGACGGTCACCCCGCCCGCGGTCTCGGCGAAGACGCCCTCGGTGCGGGCCAGCAGCCGGATCGCCGCCACGACCTCCTCGTCCGTCACGTCCTCCACCGCGCCGCCGGTGCGCCGGGCGATGTCGAGCACGTACGGGCCGTCGGCCGGGTTGCCGATCGCCAGCGACTTGGCGATGGTGTCGGGCTTGACCGGCCGGATCACGTCGTGGCCGGCCTTGAACGCCGCCGACACCGGCGAGCAGCCCGCCGCCTGGGCGCCGAAGATCCGGTACGGCCGGTCCTCGACCAGGCCCAGCTTGATCAGCTCCTGCAGCCCCTTGTCGATCTTGGTCAGCTGCGAGCCCGAGGCGATCGGGATCACGATCTGCTCCGGCAGCCGCCAGCCGAGCTGCTCGCAGATCTCGTACGCCAGCGTCTTGGAGCCCTCGCCGTAGTACGGCCGCAGGTTGACGTTGACGAAGCCCCAGCCCTCGCCGGCCGGGTCGCCGATCAGCTCCGAGCAGAAGCGGTTCACGTCGTCGTAGTTGCCCTCGATGCCGACCAGCTCGCCGCCGTACACCCCGGCCATGACGACCTTGCCCTGCTCCAGGTCGTGCGGGATGAACACGCAGGACTTGAAGCCGGCCCGGGCCGCGGCCGCGCCCACCGCGCCGGCCAGGTTGCCGGTCGACGAGCAGGACAGGGTGGTGTAGCCGAAGGCCCGCGCCGCCTCGATCGCGCAGGCCACCACGCGGTCCTTGAAGGAGTGCGTCGGGTTGCCCGAGTCGTCCTTGACGTGCAGCTGGGCGGTGAACCCGAGCTCGCGGCCCAGGTTGTCGGCCTTCACCAGCGGGGTCCACCCCGGGTTCAGGTTCGGCTTGGTGGCGACGTCGGCCGGCACCGGCAGCAGCGGCGCGTACCGCCAGATCGACGCCGGACCGGCCTCGATGCGCTTGCGCAGCTCCTCCGCGCCCTCGCTGCCGAACTCGTAGGCGATCTCCAGCGGGCCGAAACACTCCACACAGGCGAAGCTGGGGCCGAGCGGGAACCGGGTGCCGCACTCGCGACAGGACAGCGCGGCGGCGGGGCCGAGGTCAACGGTGACGGGTGCGGCGGCAGTGTCGATAGCCATGATGGCGGAGGCCTCTCTCCTCATCTTCCCCGTGACGCGGGCGCGCCACAGGCCGGAATTGGCACCTGTCCCGCCGGGGCCTGTGACGACAGCCGCGCGAGAAGGTTGCCGGGACGTCAACGGGCCGTTCCCTCAGTCCCTCTGGATGAGCTCTGTGAAGTTGTGGTCGTGCTCAGCGGAGACCCCGGCGTGCGAAGGTCCGACCGCTGTACGAAGACTGTATCCGAAGGCGTCAACCCTGAACGGGTCCGTCCGCCACGCGAGATGACCCGTCCCATCCGTCCCCGCCGAGGAGAGAACCGTGCCCGCCGAACCGATCCCCGAGCTCCTCCCCGAGACGGCGTCCTGGCTCCGCCGGCGCTCGTGGAGCGCGGCCGACCGTCCGGTGGACGTCCTGCTGGCGGCCAAGCGCGCCCTGGGCCCGGCCGGCACGGTCAGCGTCGTCCTCCCCGCCCTGGACGAGGAGGCCACCGTCGGCGACATCGTCCGCACCATCCGCCGCGAGCTGGTGGAACGGCTGCCGCTGGTCGACGAACTGGTCGTGGTCGACTCCGGGTCCTCCGACGCCACCGCCGCGGTGGCCGCCGACGCCGGGGCCACCGTGTTCCACCGCGACGCGATCCTCCCCCGGCTGCCCGCCGCCCCCGGCAAGGGCGAGGTGCTCTGGCGCTCGCTGCTGGTCACCCGCGGCGAGATCGTCTGCTTCGTCGACGCCGACCTGCGCGAGTTCGACCCCGCCCTGGTCTCCGGCATCGTCGGCCCGCTGCTCACCGACGCCCACATCCAGCTGGTCAAGGCCATGTACGACCGCCCGCTCGCCGTCGGACCGGGCGACTCCGCCACGGGCGACGTCGCCGTCATCCCGTCCGGCGGCGGCCGGGTCACCGAACTGGTCGCCCGTCCGCTGCTCAACCTGCACTGGCCGGAACTCGCCGGTTTCGTCCAGCCCCTCGGCGGCGAGTACGCGGCCCGCCGCTCACTGCTCGAACGCCTGCCCTTCCCCACCGGCTACGGCGTCGAACTCGGCCTGCTGGTCGACGCCCTGGAGACGGCCGGGCTCGACGCGCTCGCCCAGGTGGACGTCGGCGTCCGCCACCACCGCCACCAGGACGGCCAAGCCCTCGGCCGGATGGCCGCCACCATCTACCGCACCGCCCTCGAACGGCTCGACCGCACCCACCGGCTCAAGGCCTCCGCCGACCTGGTCCACCCGCTGCTCACCCAGTTCACCCGCGACCCGGAGACCCGCGCCTTCACCGCGCACACCCACCCGGTCACCGCCACCGAACGCCCCCCGATGCACACCGTCCCCGAATACGCCACCCGACGATGAAGGGTTTGCGGCCCGGACCCCCCGGCAACCAACCAACCATGGGCGATCTCACGACCGAACGTTCGAATCCGACCGGCACCGCCCCCGTCCTGGTGGCGTCCAACCGGGGACCGGTGTCGTTCGGCACCGCGGACGACGGCACGCTGACCCTCCGCAGAGGGGGCGGCGGCCTGGTCTCCGGCCTCTCCGCCATCGACGACCCGGACGCCGTCTGGGTCTGCGCCGCCCTCTCCGACGCCGACCGCCGGGCGGCCCGGGAGGCCCCCGACGGCCGCCTCGACCGGGTCGGCCACGACGTCGGCGGCCAGGCCGTCCGGATGCTGGACATAGACCCGGAGACCTTCGCCCGGGCCTACAACGGCGTCGCCAACTCGACCCTCTGGTTCATCCACCACCTGCTGTACGACACCCCGACCGCACCCGCCTTCGACGCCGGCTTCCGCACCGAGTGGCAGGCCTACACCGCGTACAACGCCGCCTTCGCCGGGGCCCTCGCCACCGAGGCCGCCCCCGGCGCCGCCGTCCTGGTCCAGGACTACCACCTCTCGCTGACCCCGGCGCTGCTCCGGGCCGCCCGCCCCGACCTGCGGATCGGCCACTTCTCGCACACCCCCTGGGCGCCGCCCGAGTACTTCCGGCTGCTGCCCGACGACATCGCCGAGACCGTCCTCTCCGGCATCCTCGGCGCCGACCGGGCCGGCTTCCTCACCCGCCGCTGGGCGCTCGCCTTCGCCGACTGCTGCGAGAGCGTCCTCGGCGCCGCCGTCGACCGCGACGCCCTCACCGTCACGCACGGGGGCCGCACCACCCGCCTCGGTGTCCACGGCCTCGGCGCCGACGCCGGCTTCCTGCGCGAGCGCGCCCACCGCCCGGACGTCGACGAGCGCCTCGCCACCCTGCGCGCCGCCGTCGGCGACCGCCGGACCGTCGTCCGGGTCGACCGCACCGAGCTGAGCAAGAACATCGTCCGCGGCTTCCAGGCCTACCGGCACCTGCTGCGCACCCGCCCCGAGTGGCGCGACCGGGTGGTCCACATCGCCTTCGCCTACCCGTCGCGCACCGACCTCGCCGAGTACCGCGCCTACACCGCCCGGGTGCGGGCGCTCGCCGAGGAGATCAACGAGGAGTTCGCCACCCCCGGCTGGCAGCCGCTGATCCTGCACGTCGACGACGACTTCCCGCGCTCGCTGGCCGCCTACCGGCTGGCCGACGTCGCCCTGGTCAACCCGATCCGGGACGGCATGAACCTGGTCGCCAAGGAGGTCCCGGTGGTCTCCGACGACGGCTGCGCCCTCGTCCTGTCCCGCGAGGCCGGCGCCCACGCCGAGCTCGGTGACGACGCGCTGACCGTCAACCCGTACGACGTGGTCGCCACCGCCGAGGCGCTGCACGCCGGGCTCACCATGCCGGCCGGCGAGCGCGCCGACCGCACCAAGCGGCTCGCCGACGCGGCGACCGCGCTCCCGCCCCAGCAGTGGTTCCTCGACCAGCTCAACGCGCTGAGCTGAGCTCCTCCCCCAGCGCCGCCAGCAGTTCCACCACGCCGGCCGGGCCCGGGACCACCAGGTCCGCCCGGTCGGCGAGCTCCCGCACCGGCGCGTCCCCCACCGCGCCGCTGCAGACCAGCAGCCCGGCCAGGCCCTGCCCGCGCAGCTCCTCCACCGCCGCGAAGGCGGCCACGTCGCCCAGGTCGTCGCCCGCGTACAGCACGGAGCGGGCGGACCGCTCCCGCAGGAACCCCTCCAGCGCCGCGCCCTTGTCGACCCCCGGCGGCCGCAGTTCCAGCACCAGCCGGCCCGGCTCCACCACCAGCCCGTGCCCGGCCGCGAGCGCGCCGACCGGCTCCCGCAGCAGCTCGAACGCGGCGGCCGGCTCGGCCGTCCGCCGGGTGTGCACGGCCACCGACCGGCCCTTGTCCTCCACCCACGTCCCGTCCGGGGCCCCGGCCGCCGCCAGGACGCCGGGCAGCGCCGCCCGCACCGCGGCCACCCCGGGGTGCACGGGCGGCGCGGTCAGCTCGCCGTCCTCCCAGCGCTCCGCCCCGTAGTGCCCGAGCACCACGACCCCGCCGACCTCGGCGAAGCCGCCGTACTCCACGGCCAGCCCGGCCGGGCGCCCGGTCACCACGACGACCGCCCCGACGTGCGGCACCACGCCGCGCAGCGCGTCCACCACGCCCGGGTGCGCCCGGGCGCGGCTCGGGTCGGCCACGATCGGTGCCAGCGTCCCGTCGAAGTCCAGGGCGACCACCGCCGCCCGCGGTTCGGCGAGCAGCGCCGCGAGGCCCGCTCGCCCGTCGTCCGTCAGCGGTCGCGCAATGTCAGCAAGGCCCATGCCAGGCACCGTACCCAGGCCGGGCGGGGGTCACCCGTCGGAGCGCGCGGCCGGCGCCCGGGCCGGTGCGGGCTACCGGGCCGCGCGCCGGGCGTCCCTGACCCGCCGGAGGCGGTTCACCAGCACCGGCGCGTGCGCCAGCGCCTCCGGCCGGTCGAGCAGTGCGTTCAGCAGCTGGTAGTACCGGGTGCTGGAGAGCCCGAGCTCCTCCCGGACGGCCCGCTCCTTGGCGCCGGCCGTCCGCCACGAGCGGCCCTCCAGCTCCAGCACCGCCCGGTCCCGCTCGTCCAGCTCACCCGCGCCCATGCCGGCCAGCCTACTTGCGGACCCGGGCCGCCTCCTTGACGGCCGTCTGCTGCAGCTCCTCCAGGACCGGCTTGGGGTCGGCGGTCGCGGCCGCCCCGATCCCGGCCTTGATCCGGTTGGAGACCTCGGCCCAGGCCGGGTCGCCGAACGGGTAGAAGCTCGCGTTGCCGAGCCCGGCCGCGAACTGCTTCAGGCCCTCGTGCTTGGGGTCCCTGCTGATCGCGTCGAAGGCGTCCTGGGTGACCGGCAGCAGGTTGTACGTCTCGTCGAACTTGAGCTGGTTGTCCTTGGTGTAGACGAAGGAGAGGAACTTCTTGATCTCGTTCCGGTGCCCGTTGGCCTTGAACGCCATCATCCAGTCGGCCACCCCGAGGCTGCCGGTCTTCGCCAGGCCGTCCTTCTTCGGGATCGCCGCCGTACCGAAGTCGATCTTGCCCTTGGCGGCCATCCGCAGCAGCGTCGGGTGCCCGTTGAGCATCGCGACCTTCCCGGCCGCGAAGTCGGTGAACACCGGGGTGCGGTTCATCTTGCCGGGTTCGGGGTAGGTCAGACCGGTGGCGACCAGGTTGGTCCTGAGCCAGTTGAAGGTCGCCTGGTTCTGGTTGCTGTCGATGGTGTAGTTGCCGACGTCGTCGGAGAGGCTGCCGCCGCCGCTGAGCGTCCACAGCATCGACTCGGCCGGCGCCTCCTCGGGTCCGAGCGGCAGCCCGTACGGCGTGACGCCCGGCACCTTGGCCTTGATCTTCTCGGCGGCCTGCTTGAGCTCGTTCCAGGTGGTCGGCGGCTTGTCGACGCCGGCCTTCTGGAAGATCGCCTTGTTGTAGAAGAGCACCCGGGAGGAGGAGACGAACGGGATGCCGTACTGCGTGCCGAGCACCTGCCCGGCGTGCGAGAACGACTCCATGATGTTGGCCTGGGTCTCCAGCGAGAGCACGTCCGAGGCGGTGTACAGCCGGTCGGCGGCGGCCTGGTCGGCGAAGCCGCCGGTCTGCAGCAGGTCGGGCGACTTGCCGCTCTTGACCAGGTCGTCGACCTTCTTGCCGATGTCGGTCCAGCTCTCCACCTGGACGTCCACCTTGATGCCGGGGTTGGCGCCCTCGAAGCGGCGGGCGACGTCGTCCCAGTAGAGCTTGGAGCCGGTCTCCGTGCTCTCGCCGTAGTCGGCCGCGATCAGCCGGAGGGTGACCGGACCGTCGTCCTGGCCGCCGCAGCCGGTGAGCACCATTGCTCCGGCCAGTGCGATGCCGGACAACCGGGTGGGGACCTGGGCGCGCCTGTCCAACGCGGGTACCGCCTTCGAGGGGGAGTCTTGGGGGAGCGACGGACCGGATCGGGGGGATCCGGCCGGGGGGAGGCGGCAAGGGTGCCAAACCCGCCACTCGGTGGTCCACACCTCCGGCCGGTCCGCGCCGGGTAGTTATCGAAGTGCGGAGGTCGTTGCACGATGCGCAACGAATCGGGCCTCCCGACCTGCCGAACCCGCCTCCGGGAGCCCCGCCGGGGCTCGTGCAAAGTGCCGCACACCGCACGCTTCTGCGACAAAGCTCACTCCGTTGGACCAGACCAATCCGACAACTGGACTAGACCTCTCCGACCCCCCAAGGGAAACTGTCCCCCGTGAAGCACGTCATCGCACTCGATGTAGGCGGCACCGGCATGAAAGCCGCGTTGCTCGCCCAGGACGGCTCCGTGCTGTTCGAAGCACGACGCCCGACCGGGCGGGAGCACGGCACGGACGCCGTGGTCGCCGCCATCCTCGACTTCGCCGCCGACCTGGCGGACGAGGGCCGCAGCCGCTTCGGCGTCGCCCCACTGGCGGCGGGAGTCGCCGTCCCCGGGACGATCGACGAGAAGAACGGCATCGCGGTCTTCTCCGCCAACCTCGGCTGGCGCGACCTCCCGCTGCGCAAGCTGCTGGGGGATCGCCTGGCCGGGTCGGACGGCGGCGCGATGCCGGTCGCCCTCGGCCACGACGTGCGGTCCGGGGGCCTCGCCGAGGGCCGGCTCGGTGCCGGGCGGGGCGTCGAGCGCTTCCTCTTCATCGCCCTCGGCACCGGCATCGCCGGCGCCATCGGCATCGGCGGCCGGATCGAGGCCGGAGCCCACGGCTACGGCGGCGAGATCGGCCACGTGGTGGTCCGCCCCGGCGGCCCCGCCTGCGGCTGCGGCGCCCGCGGCTGCCTGGAGACCCTCGCCTCCGCCTCCGCCGTCTCCCGGGCCTGGGCCGAGGCCGTGGGCGACCCCGACGCCGACGCGGCATCCTGCGCCGTCGCGGTGGACGCCGGGGACGCCCGCGCGGTCGCGGTCTGGCAGCGCGCCGTGGAGGCCCTGGCCGACGGCATCGTGCTCGCCCAGAGCCTGCTCGACCCGTCCACGGTGATCGTCGGCGGAGGGCTCGCCGAGGCCGGGGACACCCTGTTCACCCCGCTGCGCGCCGCGGTCACCGAGCGTCTGACCTTCCAGATGCCCCCCGAGGTCGTACCGGCCATGCTCAAAGACACCGCCGCGTCCCTGGGCGCGGGCCTGCTCGCCTGGGATCTGCTCTCCATGGAGGTGACCGCGTGACCGCGCGGAATCAATCTGCGGCCCTGCCGCGGCGTACCGCACTGGCCGGTGCCCGGCTGGTCCTGCCCGGCGGTGTCGTCGAGGGCGACCGCCTAGCCGTCGAGGGCTCCCGGATCGCCGGTGTCGGCGGCGCCACCACGGCCGGCGACCTCGACCTGACCGGGTACACCGTCGTCCCCGGCTTCGTCGA